>JARGGF010000446.1 GCA_029210905.1 Bacteroidales bacterium
ATGTTGTCATGAAAGATAGTGGAAAGACGGGAGGCACACCTGAAAAACTTAACGCTTGCCGCCGACTCGGGATCGTGCCAATTATTATTGGTAGACCAGACGAAGACGGTATCTCAGACCTGGAATCCTTAGCAAAAATGTTAGTACAGAATTTTTCTTGACAAAATCAAAAAAAAGCAAAAACCTATTTTTGATCGTTAGCACATTAATAATTTTATTAGTTCTTTTACTTATGTTATTTAATTCTGAGTTTTATTTCTATTTGCATAAAAATTTACCATTTAATTTTAATAAAATTTGACTATACCCAAACTGGCGTGAGTTTTCAACTCGTGCCTATACAGTCACCCCGCTGCAGTACGAATCCCCCTTATGGCACTAGTCTGTCTCCCCAAAAACTGGCGCCAGTCTGCAACTACAGCCTCTCCAGTCCGGCAAATATTAGTAAACCAAATAAGATTGGCTTAAATCCATGTCTGTTCCAAAATAATGGATGTTGATTACGATAATGATTTTTGTTTTACATTGCAGATTTTATCCATATATTAGCCATAATTTTTATTAAAATATCAGACAGTAACATGAAAAAATCCGATAAATCAGCATTTATGAAATCCTTCTTAACACCATTAATTGCGTTGGTTCTTATCTTTTTTTTACCATCGTGCACAGAAAAAAACAAAGAAACTACGGTAAGTTACTGGCTTACAAATCTGGACGGCTCAGCCCTCTTTGAAAAACAACGAAATGAGCTGGTTTTTAAGGATTGTGGCGATAGTTTGCCAACCATTGCAATTAATCCTGAGCAAAGTTTCCAGACCATGGATGGATTTGGTTATACACTAACTGGAGGCAGTGCTATGGTCATTAACAGAATGAGCGCTGATAAAAGGGACGCTTTGTTAAAAGAACTTTTCGAAACTGGTGACAATAATATTGGAATTAGCTATCTGAGGATTAGCATTGGTGCATCAGATTTGAATGAGCGTCCGTTTTCCTACGTTGAACTCCCTGACGGGGAAACCGATGAAAAGCTTGCTCATTTCACCCTTGATGAAGACAGAAAGGACCTTATTCCTGTTTTAAAAATGATTTTGACTATTAATCCTGAAATAAAGATACTAGGTTCACCGTGGTCGGCACCTAAATGGATGAAAACCAACAATGATACCAGGGGTGGCAGTTTAAAACCTGAATATTTTAAATTGTATGCAGATTATTTTGTGAAATATCTGAATTCAATGCAAGAGGAAGGCATTTCGCTTGATGCAATTACGGTCCAAAACGAACCGCTGCATCCGGGCAATAATCCAAGTATGTTTATGGAGGCTAAAGATCAGGCTGATTTTGTAAAAAATCATTTAGGTCCCGCTTTTAAGGTGGCTGGTATTAAAACAAAAATCATTATTTACGATCATAATCTTGACAGGATAGACTATCCCATCTCAATACTGGAGGATAAGGAGGCAGCCCAATATATCGATGGATCCGCTTTCCATTTATATGGAGGCACAATTGAGGAAATGAGCAAAGTACACGAGGCATTTCCGGATAAAAACCTTTATTTTACTGAGCAATGGGTTGGTGATATACCTGGCGGAAATACGGTAAAGGATGTATTTGGCTGGCACATGAAAAACATGATAATCGGAGCACCCAGGAACTGGGCTAAAATTGTGCTGGAATGGAATCTCGCTTCTGATGAAAACCTAGATCCACATACTGACCGGGGTGGTTGTGATTTATGCATTGGTGCAATTACCATTCAGGGAGATTCAGTAACCCGACGGCCAGCCTACTATACCATTGCCCATGCATCAAAATTTGTACGTCCTGGTTCAGTTCGGATTTTTTCTAATGATGTAAGCGGACTATCAAATGTCGCCTATAAAACACCTGACAATAAAATTGTATTAATCGTTTTAAATGAAAATGAAGAGCTTGTCAAATTTGCAGTAAGTTATAAAGACAAATCCTTTTGTGCAAATTTGAATGCAGGTAGCGGCGCTACATATGTTTGGGATGACCATGATTTTAAAATCGCTGACTAGCTTATGGTAAAGCTAAGTACGGTAATGTTTTTGTTAAATAAAAGGTTGGTTTTGCATAGAATCAGCTGGAAAAGGTTATTTCCTCAAGTGGGTGATGTTCTGAAACCTCAACTATCCAATGGAATAATTTTCTCCACCCCATTCCTGCCTAAATACCCCTTAATAATAATCTGAATATCCCGGTTATCCTGAAAAGGTTTTACACAATCCAGCAACAGTTCAATATTGTTGTTGGCAAACTCCAAATCGGCATAGCCAAAGCCTTGGTATGAACCTTTGTTTACATGGATAATTGAACGTTCGCTGTTGCTTCTGCCAGTATCCACAATAAGAAAATTCGTGTGGCGATACTCCATGCTTTTTAAGGCCACAGTCGCACGCTGGTTGTAATCCTGCGCACTTTCTTCGAGGCAGCAGGCACCCAGGCACTCTTTTATGCTGTGGTGAAAACAAGCCCCACTGCTACTATACAATCCACATAACTTTTGGCAAAGCTGATACTTTTCTGTCAGCCGTTCCAGAAATCCTTTTGCACTTGGCACATTATTAAAAGAAGTAATGGGGGTGTTGTTGCCCTCATTTTTTCGTATCTCAAAATTTATATATCCATTTTGGTCGGTAAAACTGTACAAGCCATGGTGAAAACTGGTGCGGCGCTGTGAGCGGTTATAAAGTGGCATGTGTTTTTTTATTTCCGACGATTCATAAAGTAATGCAACCAGCTCACTTCCGGTTACTTCAAAATCAATATCCGTGATTTTGCCCCGCATTTCAATAGCTTTTTTAGTGCTGTTGTTATTAAGGTGCTGCAACACCCTGCTTCGTATATTTTTGCTTTTGCCAACATAAATAAGTTTTTGATTTTCATCAAAAAAATAGTATACACCGGTTTTTTCAGGCAACTTATCAAGGATTTTTTTATCAAAATCAGGGTGTAAATCTTTGCCCGATTGATAGGTCATTTCTTCAATCAAGGGTTTCGATCTGGCATCCTCTTTCAGCAGATGCTCAAATAGCTGAACAGTAGCATAGGCATCGCCTGCAGCCCTGTGCCGATCTCTTATGCCAATTCCCAGTTCATCAGTTAATTTCCCCAGGCTGTATGAGCGCTTTCCGGGGATTATTTTCTTGCTCAACTTAACGGTGCACAAAGTATTTCTCTTGAACTCGTAACCCAGACTGGCAAATTCAGCTTTTATAAATCCGTAATCAAAGGCTGCATTGTGGGCTACAAAGATTTTTTTGTCTGTTATTTCTATAATTCTTTTGGCAATTTCATAGAATCTTGGTGCATCCTCAACCATTTCATTGGTAATGCCAGTAAGCCTGGTAATGTAATAGGGGATAGGCCTTTCCGGATTAACAAGGCTGGTAAATTCATCTATTATTTTCTTTCCATCATAAACATAAATGGCAATTTCGGTTATTTTCTCGGTATGAGGACTTAAGCCAGTGGTTTCTATGTCGATTATGGTGTACATTTTAACCGACAAAGATATATTTTGGCAATTAAGTTTGAATGGTTTTTTGATAAAACTTATTAACAGAAGCGGTCGCTTTCTACTCCTGTATAATATATTACTGAAATATATATCACCATTTCACAACTAACTGAAAAGTAATTAGAAAATGAACAATCACAGATTAATACGAGTCATTCTTATTATTTTAATGGACTTACTCATATGTATTTTATTCTTTTCGATTTATACTAATCTCAATTTCATAACTATAAGGCCCGTAATTAATTAGGTCGTCCCATATCGAGATGTCTAGATATACGCCTATTAAGGTACCATAAACTGAATAATTAAATGTATATGAATCAGAAGGTGAATTAAACGAATATATCTCACCATCGGAATAAGTTCCACTAGTGGATTTCACATAAACGCGCAGGCCAACATTCATCGACCATAAATCAGACATATTCCCGGAAATTAAATTAAATTCTATGACATCTCCACTTTCCAAATCGAGGTTAAAACAATCGGCATCAAAATTTCTATAGGATGCCGCACTATAAATGCTATAAGTGCCTGAATATCCTCCCTCAATATGATATTTATCCAAATCTAGTGTACGATCATCAGCATCCCAATAGTGGGTGCTGAACTGTAAACTGGATGTAATATTATCATTATTTCTTTCTTGCTCATACAAAGTTCTTGAAATAGCAGCATAACATGTCTCGGAAGCTTCGCTTGTTCTAGAAGAAGCATCGTCATGTGCAATAATCCTATAATAATACCCTTTGCCAATTTCAATAGTATTATCGCTATATTCAGTGGCAGACAAACCAGTAACTAATTCAGAAAAATACCCAGTTGCTTCCTTTCGATCTATGGAATAAGTAATCCCTGCTGTATTTGCGGCATCCCAACTTATTGTTATAGCTGAAGTTCCGGCAGTAGCCATCGCATTTTCAGGTGGGAGTAATGAAGCCAGAAGTGGCGAGGCATAAACCATATCAGACAAGGGACTGGTGGATTCATCCTTGACTGCTTGTACACGGTATTTGTATGTTTTTGCAGGATCAAGATTCTTGTGATTTAGATAAGTATCAGCAAAGTATGGATTTGGGGAATTTGTTATTTTATTGGAATTAATACCGGGATCAGAATTATCATCAGTCCAGAATATATGATAAGATGTTGCTTCTGTAACTGTGGACCATGAAACATAAATTTCTTCTTCCATTGGATAAGTTGAGAGATCTCCAGGTTTTGGGATCTCAATTTTCTCTATGTCTGGATTATTTATATCCTGAGCGGGCGTGTCATCTTTTTCGCAAGCAAAAAAGATGAAAAGTATACTTATATAAATTAGATCTTTCATGGATGTAGATTTATTGTAAAATTTTCTTTTACAGATTTAATTCATTTACAAACTCCTCAGCTAATACTTTGTATAGCTCCTTCTCAGCCGCATTATGTGCAAATTCAGGGACATTTGAGGACCTAATAAGGCCTACAG
>JARGGF010000447.1 GCA_029210905.1 Bacteroidales bacterium
GGAATAGCCATAAATATTGAAAATATAATATTTATGAATCTCTTAGTTCGAAAACGATGCTAATAAATATATGGTATTAAACGAAAAGTTGTTTTCTTATAGGTCTCATAATCACTAAATGCTTTGGCTAACAGCCTTTCTTCAAAATTTAGTTTAAAAACAAGATCTACAATAATAATTATAAAAACCAATAGTCTGTCTATACTTAATTGACTAATAATAAGAGGTAAAAATGTGACGATAATAGCAAGATACATTGGGTGCCTGATAATTCCATAAGGTCCTGCATGAACAAATATGGCATCTTTCTTTAGATCGGGCAGGATTCTTAAATTATCTATTCTCATGCTGTAAATTGCCCATAATCCAATAAATATCCCAGCTAACTCTGTAATTATCAAAGAGATGGAATTGGCAAAAATTGGACCACTAAGCAACAAATAAGCCATTCCACCAAACTGGAAAAAGACAAACAAAAATTTTAACAGGCCGGGATTTATTTTCACCTTATTTATTGAATTAAATTTTGGTAGTAGGGCTGGGCTTTTAATCTTGTTATCAATTCACCTTTATCCTGAAAATTTGAATTAACAATTTTATGGTACCATTTTTTAGCACTCTCAAAATCGTATTTTTCGGCCAGTATTTGTATAATATTGAAGTGGTTAAGACCAAATAGATAGTCTGTATTGTTTTCAACAGACAATTTAAATGCATGCAGGGCAAAATCGAGTTTACCCTGATAATAGTATTCGTATCCAAGGTTTATATCCTTGTTCATTTCTTCATTTAAAACGATGCCTTTAATTGAAAAGCAATACTGATCGCAATCTTCAACCAGATTTATGTATTTAGCATCGGCACTTAGTTTTGGAAAAAATAACTGAAAAGTAAGTACCTCGCCCACGAAGGTGAAGATATAATTTGCGGGGCAAACAGGTATGCCACTGGATTTTATCAGTTTGTATTTTTTATTGCTTTTTAAATCCTGAATATAAATATTTTTATCGGCACAAAATGTTCCGCTTTCCGACTGATTTTCGATTGACAACTCAATAACCGTCTGATTATTAATGGTTTCAATTTTAACAACTTTCATGGGGTGACTTGCCAGTGCAAAATTGGGACTTGTAATTTGCTGGGCAAATATTAGTATGGGGCTTGCAAAAACCAAAAATAGAATGCTTAATTTTTTCATGAATGGTATATTTTCAAAAGGTACAATTTAGAAAACGAAGATAAATTCTTTTTATTTGAAAATAAAAAAACCATTGGGCTTTTGCTTGCCCAATGGCCATAATAAGTATATTAAATTTCAATCAAATCATTATTTTCCGCCAAAAGTAAAATCAAGGCCGATAGCAAAAGCCATATTACTTTTATTGTATGTTTGTGAAATAAGATTAGCGTAGGCAGGCATCGGAATAGTTTCTTCAGGGTATGCGGTATAATAGCCTCCAAGTTGAAGAGTTAACATATCATTGATTTTATATGCGCCACCTAAGCCAAAAGTATTAGATGAAAGTGAGTATGATAGATCATCGTGATAGTAATCATTCGCTCCTGTTTGTGCCCTTAAATAACCTGCACTCAAGAGAAGTTGTTCGCTAACATTGAATTCAAAGCCAACACCAATCTCCATATAGTTTTTATCAATTACACTTATTTCTGGGTTGGAACCTTCAATTGTCGACCATCCTGCTTTTTTATCGAAATAAGTATGGTATCCTACCTGGGCACTAAATTTATCAGAGAACATGTAGTTTACTCCTATTGATAATTGAGCTGGGATATCTGCATTATACTTTTCTCCATCAGGATACATAGTTACTGGGCTTGTTGGTGTACCACCTACAATTACGTCCTTGGCGGTTTCATTTTCAACATCCATATTCGTCTGGAATTCGTATTTGATGCCAATATTTAATTTATCTTCCATCAAAGCAATATTTGCTCCAAGTATTGGCGTAAAGCCAGAACCTTTTTGCTTTACATCAAGTTCTTTGTCAGCCAAAGCAGCAGCACCTGTATAAAAATTAGTGGCTGCACCATAATAAGTACCTTGGGCAGTTGTAATATTCATAGCATCAATTGCAGCTTGTGGATAGCCTAAAGCCAGTAAACCTCCTTCTAATTGAGCTCTTGTTGCGGCGTCAATAAGTGTTGCACCTTCAGCCTGAGCAAATGTTAAAGACCCAGCTCCACCATCAACCAAGGGTTGCATTCCATCTCCACCTGCCTGATACGAATCACCAGCGCCAGTTAGAGTTGCATTAGTTAGTTGTGGCATGTTTGGATTATCGGAACTTAGAACAATATTATTAATAGCCCCAGTATAGCTATTTGAAGCCATAACATATCTTGCACCTGCATAAACAGAAATCATGTCATTTATTGCATAGCTAATTCCGCCCTGAATACCGAAGTATACAGAAGAACCTTCAAAACTTGCATTATAAGTATAACCACCATTTGCACCGAGAGCCGTGAAATTATCAGGTAATGAGGCTATTAACATTTCAATCATTGGTATACCAGTATCATAGGATGCACTACCACCACCACCAATTGGTGTAAAACCAAGTGAAAAGGCAAATTTACCAGTTTTATAGGCTGCATAAAGATTTGGGAAAAATGGGGCACTTACTTTTCCTTCATATTCTTTATCAGGGAAAAGAGAGTTCGTAATAGACCTTTTTTGGAAAATAGACTGGTTGCTTACAGACAAGTGAAGACCATCAGACAATTTAGTTAAACCCGCAGGGTTATAATAAACTGCATCAATGCTTGTAGAAGCATCCCTTACCAGCATTCTTGCCCATGTAGCACTTTGGTTGGTATTAGTAACTAGTCCACCGGCAAAAGCCATACTCCCGGCCATTAGGAAGCCGAGTAATGAAAATAGAATTTTTTTCATAATTTATTTGTATTAGGTTTTAAAATTTTTTTTAAATATAATAATTATATGTTATAAAACACAAATATCTGGATACATAACTATATTATTTCTGGATTGAAAGATAAACTTTTTATAAAAAGCTATATTCCAATGGGTTATTAGACACAAAATTAAGGGATAAAAGACAGACCATTTTCCCTAATTTACCGACAATTTTGCTTCCTATGCCTTTTATTATTAATTTCCAACAAAATTTTATAACAAAAAACAAAATTGTATAAAAAAAACACGGGATCTTGTAATGCTTTAATACCGGGCTTCATTTAATTTTGTATTAGCTTTTAATAAAATCTTTTTTTAATTGGTTAAAGAAACATTACATATAAAAAATATGATTTGCACCTGCTGCAGCAAGCTCTTAAAAATTGAGTTGGAACAAGCGGGCATACAGGTAGATAAAAGCAGGGCCGGAGTGGTTGATGTGCAGTTTGATCCGTTAAAAATATCCCTGAAAAAAATAGAGGCCATTATTGAAAGTTTAGGGATGGAATTAATAAAATCAAGAGAGCACAAAGTTATTGAACAAATTAAAACTGCTGTAATCGAAATTATCCACCACTCCAACAATGTGGATTCTATTGTGCGTAAATCAGAATACCTTGTTGAAAAATTAGGACTTAGTTATCAACAACTGTCTAAATTGTTTTCAAAACACGAAGAAATTACGCTCGAACGATATATCATATTGAATAAAATAGAGCGTATCAAGGAGTTGATTGACAGCGATGAATACAGCTTGAGCGAAATAGCCTACATTATGGACTATAGTAGTGTTCAGTATTTGTCAAATCAGTTTAAAAAAGAAACCGGAATTTCAGTTAGTGATTATAAAAAGAGTGATAAATCTATAAAGAGGACTTTGGATAATTTATACTAAATAATTGATTATGAGATTAAAAGAAAATATTGCAGTATCTGAAAGTGGATTTATATTTGATCCCAACAGCGGCGATTCATTTACTTTAAATACAGTGGCGAAAGAAATTCTTGCAATGCTTAAACAGGATAAGAGTGATTCAGAAATTGCCACAGAGATTACAACTAAGTATGATGTTGAAGAAGCCGTATTTGAACAGAATTATTTTGATTTTTTGGCCATGCTTAATTACCATAATTTACTTCACGAACTCAAATGAAGTTAGGTGTTGATTAACATTGCCTGCATAGATCGGATAAACTTGGGTAATTGATAGAGTTAGACTAATACAATAAGAGAGAGGATGGAAAGATTAAAATTAAACATTGCGGTAACAGGCTTAAATAATACCGATAATCCGGGACCCGGGGTACCTGTGATTAGAAGCTTGCGAGAGTCTAAAGAGCTGGATGTAAGAATAATAGGGCTCGCATATGAAAATCTGGAACCTGGTATTTATATGGAGAATGTAGTAGATAAAACCTATCAGATTCCTTACCCTTCAAGTGGCAGCGACGAATTTATTGAACGTATTAAATACATTCATGGAAAGGAAAATATTGATGTAATTATTCCAAATTTTGATGCTGAGCTTTATACATTTATGAAAGCAGAAAAAGTATTAAAGGAATTGGGGATTAAATTATTTCTGCCAACTTTTGAGCAATACGAAGAAAGAAGTAAATCAAACCTGCCTGATTTTGGTATAAAATATAATATTAAGGTACCTTATAGTAAAACGATTACCAGCTATTCTGATATTTCTAATTTACGTAATGATTTTGATTATCCGCTACTTGTAAAAGGTAAATTTTACGATGCTTACCTGGCATACAACCCTGAACAGGTAATTAATCATTTTAACAAAATAACTGCCAAATGGGGCATACCTGTTATAATACAGGAGTTTATAAGAGGTACCGAAGTAAATGTTATTGCATTGGGAGATGGTTTGGGCAAAACAATAGCAGCTGTGCCTATGCGCAAACAATACATTACAGACAAGGGCAAGGCCTGGGGAGGCATTACGCTTGGTGATGAAAGAATGTTGAAACTGACCAGGGACCTGATAAGCGAAACTAAGTGGAGGGGGGCTATGGAGCTTGAACTGATTAAAACTGTGAGCAATGAGTTTTATTTGATAGAAAT
>JARGGF010000448.1 GCA_029210905.1 Bacteroidales bacterium
GGTCGGTAGCTGGTTAAAAGTTACAAGAATACAGCAACCAAAATCCAGGATCGAAAATCCAATAACTACTATTTATCTTTGTTTAGGACCATTAATTTTATAATCTTTCAAACTAGCTTCAAACTCTTTATGTAATTCCTTGCAAGCTTTGGAACATGCATTAGTTACCTGGGTAACAAGGTCGCTTATTTTATCAAGCTCTTTTTCTGTGCCTGCATATTCCTGAATTTTTTTTGCCATATCTTCAAAATCCTGATTCATACCCATGATTACAAATGATGGGATTAATTTATGCACTGCAGAATACAGTCCTTTCCAATCCTTATCGGATAAACTTTTTTTCATTGTTTTTACCAAAACAGGTGTTTGATTTAAATAGAGCGCAATCATCTCTATCATTAGTTCTGGTTTTGCTTTGGTGCGTTTGACCAGATAGGTTAAATCAACATATTTTTCATGATGTTTGGGTGTGATGGTTTTTGTGATTTTTTTTGCCTTTGCATTTTTCTTATGCTTAGCCTCAAGTAGCAATGCATGTATTTTATTATATAAAAGCCTCTCATCCAGTGGCTTGGTAATATAGTCGTTCATCCCAAAATCTTTACATTTATTTAAATCAACAGTTGTAACATCGGCAGTTAAGGCAATAATAGGAATTTGAGAATTCATGGTTTTACGGATGTATTCAGTAGCTTCAAATCCATTCATTTCGGGCATTTGCAAATCCATTAAAATCAAATCAAAAGGTTCCGACTTCATTTTTTCAATCGCTATTTTACCATTTTCAGCAATTTGGTTTTCATATCCAAATTCGTCAAGTATTGTTTTTATTAGTAATTGATTGAGTGGAATATCTTCAACCACTAATATTTTTAATTTCTCATCTATAAATTTTAATTCCACCATTTCGTCTTTATACTCTGCCTGGGCATTTGTTTTCTGAAAAGGTAAACTAAACCTAAAGGATGAACCTTTTTCAATTGTACTCTTAACTGAAATAGTGCCTCCCTGCGATTCAACCAATTGTTTTGATATAGCAAGGCCAAGCCCGGTTCCTCCGTAAATTCTTGATGTTTCGCTTGTTGCTTGCTGGAAATTTTCGAAAATATGTTTTATTTTATCTTTTGCAATTCCTATCCCTGTGTCAGTTACTGTAAATTCAATGATGATGTTATCATCGTCTTCGCTCAACAATGCAGCATCAAAAGTAATGCTTCCATAATTTGTAAATTTAACTGCATTGCTGAGCAGGTTTATTATAATCTGGTGCAAGCGGATAGGATCGCCAAGCACTATTATTGGGATTTTAGGGTCGTAATTTTTTATCAGCTTTAAATTTTTTTCTCTGATTTTTGATTCAAATAAATGAATCATGGCAAATATTGACGCCCTCATTTTGAATGGGGTTTTTTCAAATATCATTTTCCCTGAATCAACTTTGGCCAAATCAAGGATGTCATTAATCAACACGATTAAAGCCTGGCCACTTATTTTTATTGCATCTAAATATTCTTTTTGTTTGATAGAGAGCTCGGTTTTCAACAACACTTTTGTAAACCCGATAATTGCATTCATAGGGGTGCGTATTTCGTGGCTCATGTTCGACAAAAACTGTTGTTTGGATCGTGTGGCCTCTTCGGCAGTTTGTGCAGCTTTTTCGGCTTTAATTTGTGCTTCTTCGGCTATTTTGGTAGTTAATTCTGCTTGTTGTTTGGCTGCCATCAATTCTGCTTCAATTCTTTTATGATCAGTAATATCCCTTGCCACTACTACCACACCGAGCACGACGCCAAACTCATCTCTATAAACTGAACCATTAAACAAAACATCGGTAAATTTTCCGTCGCGGATGGTTAATGGAAAATCTACCACAAAACCTTCTTCGAACACTTGCTTGTATATTTCGCGTGCTTTTTCAGGTTCGGTAAAATATTCAAAAAAATCAGTGCCTATTAAATTTTCGCGGGTTACTTCAGTTATGTTTATTGAGGCATTATTAATATCGGTAATTTTGCCATTGGGACTGATCGTAAAAAGTGGATCGCGGCTTGCTTCTATCAGGCTTCTGGCATATCGCGATTGTATAATGTTATTTATTTCCATAATAGGTATTCAATTTTTCAATATCATTTATTAAGCCAATAGGTTTCAACCTTTTTTATTGGATAAATTTTGTTAAAAGCCCAGTAAGCATGATTATTTATGGTAAAGGGCTTATCTCAAAAATATTAAGTGTATTAATTTGCTTGATTAAATATCTTCAATGGCTATTCGCCTTTTTTTCTTTAAAGTTTTAAAATGTGAAGGAGTAAGTCCTGTAATTTTCTTAAATTGGTTCGATAAATGTGCCACACTGCTATAGTGCATGTTCCATGCAATTTCTGTAAGGTTTAGTTCGCCATAAATAATAAGTTCTTTTATGCGTTCTATTTTGTGTAAAATAATGAATTTCTCTATAGTGGTTCCTTGTACTTCGGAGAATAAGTTTGCCAGATACGTATAGTCGTAATTTAATTTTTCACTTAAATAATCGGAAAAATTAGTTTTGGGCAATTCATCCATGTAATGTACCATTTCAATAATTGCGTTTTTGATTTTTTCAATCAGTACTGCTTTCTTGTCTTCCATTAGCTCTAACCCCGATTTTAGTAATGCAGTTTTTATTTGACAAAGTTGCCCTGTTGTGATATTTTCCATAATATCAACTATGCCCATATCAACAATTATGTAATGTAGCCCGAGTTTTTTAAGCTCTTCTTTCACTACCATTTTGCAACGTTGGCTTACCATGTATTTTATGTATAGTTTCAGTTGGTTGTTTTTTATTTAATAGTTTGCGTTATCAAGAATGCACCTATTGCCACAAATAAAATTCCAATAAATGGCGACCAAATATGAAGAAATGACCAAATATTTGAATATTTAGCAATGGGCATATCCATTATTTCTGTTTTGTTTAACACAGTTATCACCACAAGCAATATTAAGGCTAAACCAAAAAGTAAGAAAGCTACTTTTGTTTGTTTCATCTGTTTTTTAATTATTTGGTCAAATGAATCGCAAAGTGCCCAGCGAAACAACCCTAAAAGGTGGCTAAAATATTACAACAGCTTATATAATATAGTTATGCCCGTATAATAAGATTTATAATGGATGTTGCATATTACCTTTTTTACGAAATGATACTGTGATTACGGAATTTTATGCAAAGATCCTGAAATTTGGAGGAAAATGTGTTACACAACTATTGCTATTATTTACATAATTCACACATTTTCAGATCGGTTAAATTAAAATGCTGTTGCCTTTATTGAAAAACCACTGTGGCTGGCTTTCCTGTTTCAAAGTCGTTAAAACCAAAATCAGTAGATTTAACGGAATTAAATTTAAATACATTTGTTCCATTGCCTGGAATTATTGGATAAAAAGAAAGGGAGATTTGAAATGTATTTAAAACAAGGTTCTCGTTTTTAACCATAACCCCCAATCCTAATTGGGTATATACTTTGCTGTTTTTGAATCCTTCAGATGCATTGCCAAGCGCACCAAACGAACAAACCACATAAGGGCTAAACCTAAACCCTATAACTTTCCATGGGGCATATATTTGTGACTGGAGTGTTAACAGAAGACGTTTAGTGCCTGATAAAATGGGGCTGTTAAAACCATCGAGCCCAAAACCATCATTAATTGTTAAGCTATCATAAGTGGTACTTTTTATGCCAATGGTAAGCTGTGGTTTTACAAATTGCCTTATTTTCCAGTTGCCTATTTCTTTTAACCTTGTAAAGTAGGTTAGGCTTGCTGTTAAAACACTCTGTTCTACCTTTGATTTATGGAAAAAAGTACCATATTCAAAGTTGGAATTGAGATACCCCCAGGGATAATAATTACCCAACGAAAAACGTGCACCCAGATACAAACGGCCTGTATTGTTTCTTTTTTGATAACCTGAGGTGATGTTGTATACTTTTCCAATAGGTACATCTTCAATTATGCCATATTTAAAAATATATTTATCCTGTACATATTTTCGTGTTGAAATTCCAAAACTTGCCAGGTATAAATTTTCATCAGCATAATTTTGCTCCGGATCAATTAATTCAATTGGCTCTTCGAGAAAGTGCATGTTGAAAAAACGGAAGGCTGAAATAAAATTTGTGGTCCGGGAGCCAGAGGTTTTTCCTTTAAATATTTGAACAGCCCAGCCGGCCCAATAATCTTGTGCATTAAACTTTATATTCTGCGGTAAATAAACCAGATCCTCTGAAAGTACTGAATCTTTGCGAAATTGCTGTACAAAGCTTATCCCTGCTGCCCACTTTGTAACTGGCGAAAAAAATGGGCGGTCAATGGCAAAGCGTTTGATAAAATTTCTTAATTCGTCCTGTCCATAATGTAATGTTGAGTTGATATAGGTGTTTTTAATGTTAGGGATGTAGTAATTTGCATTGTAGGCATAATCGCCCTTTGAATGAAAACGAGTTAATGAGTTCTGCGATTCGTGGCCCAGACCTAAAAAGTTTTGATCGCCCAATTTAATGGTTACTTGCGATGTAGAAGCCCCAATTTCGGGAATGATGCTCCAGTGATCTAATTCTCTGATAAGAATATCTATGGAATCGGGCTGATGCTGAAGGCTGATGATAAAAAAAGAAACATCACGCACATAGCTTTGTCTGCGGACCAAACGCTCCGATTCTGCCACTAACATTGGATCAAATACCTGGTTTTGCTTAATAAGTAGCAGATTTCGAATGGTAATTTCTCTTGTTTTAATATGTAAATTATTCGCGGTTTTTGAGAAAAAGTTTTTTGGCAGGGCCATGGAATCCGCAATGGAATAACCAAAAGGATCAAGTGTAATAATATAGATATGCCTGATAATTTTTCCATTAAAATTATTATATGATTTTGTTGTCGGTATTTTATTTGATTTTTTTTTAGATTCTTTTTTCCCTGAGCTGTCAGAAACTGATTTGAAAAATATGGGATATATAAATCTGGTAAACT
>JARGGF010000449.1 GCA_029210905.1 Bacteroidales bacterium
GCATCTGGACGACCTCTTTGAAAAGGCCTATTATTCTCATACTTCAGGCATGAGAAAGCCTGATACAGCGTTCTTTGAACTGATACTGAAGGAGAACAGTTTAATAGCAGAGAACACTTTGTTTGTTGATGATTTTATTGAAAACATAAACGCAGCGGAGTCACTAAATATCAAAACATATCATATAGCAAATGGCAATACAATCCTCGATTTGTATTAATAATGTTCACCTGCCTTTGTTACAGAATTAATCATTTCCTGGTTTACTCTTAATGGATTTTCGTTCAATTTTTTATAGCGTAATCTATTTTTGAAGATATCAAGGGCCAGGTACATGGCTTGCCGGAACGAATCTTCTGAAGCTTCATTTTTCCCGGCCAGTTCGTAAGCAGTTCCATGTGCAGGCGAAGTTCTTACAAAAGGCAAGCCAGCAGTGTAATTTACCCCACTTGTAAAAGATATTGCTTTAAACGGAGCAAGACCCTGATCGTGGTACATGGCCAGAATAGCATCAAATTTTGAATAATCTTTTGAGCCAAATAATCCATCTGCGGCATAAGGACCCAGGGCAACAATATTTTCTTCCTGGGCTTTTTTAATTGCCGGAATAATGATCTCAATTTCTTCCTTGCCAATTAATCCATTGTCTCCACTGTGAGGATTTAAACTAAGTACTGCAATTTTGGGTTTAGCAATGTCAAAATCTTCAATCAGTGTTTTATTCAATATTCTGATTTTCTGTAAAATAAGTTGCTCAGTTAATGTACCTGGAACATCTTTAAGAGGGATATGACCGGTTACAACTCCTACTCTTAAGTTTTCGCCAACCATTAACATCAATACCTCCTTAAGCTGGCATTTATGCATCAAATACTCAGTATGCCCTGGAAATCTGAAATTATTTGATTGAATATTGTCTTTATTGATTGGAGCTGTAACCAAAACATCAATTTCTCCGTTTTTTAAATCTTCAACAGCTCTTTCAAGTGCTTTTAAAGAGGCACTACCTGCCAACTCGGTCGATTTTCCAAGTTCTACTCTAACATTATCGTCGGTGCAATTAATAATATTTGCCCTTTTATGATTCGCTTCTGAAGGATGGCGTATACTATTAAGGCTAAAATTTTCAATATCAAGCGCTTTTCGATGGTATGCCAATACTTTTGATGATCCGTAAAGAATTGGGGTAAAAAATTCATTAATACGGATATCTATAAGTGCCTTTAAAATCACCTCGTAACCAATGCCATTAATGTCTCCATGGCTAATACCCAATTTTATCTTGGTAATGTTGTCAGTTATATCGCTACTCATTTGTTTTAATTTAAAAATATTACTTATCAGGGGGTAAAAAAAATTACTGTGCAAGAGTGAACAGTGATATAAATTGCATATCAAAAAATTGAATGCTTACCTACCTGACCAATTGTTAATTCAATGAATGGTTTGGAAAAATTCACCAAACGCTTATTTCATTTGAACCAAAGAAATAACATTGCGCAAGACCAAATCTTGCGCAGGCTGCTAAATTACAACAAATTACTGAAACATCAATGAATTTATGTTAGCTACAAGGCAGGCAAATACCTTGAAATTCATTTTTCCAGATAATCTTTAAATATCGGCATATTAGAATAATGGTATGTTAATTATTATCTGACAAAACGTTTTCTAATAATAAACAAATAAACGAATACACCTGTAAACAATATTTATTTATTGCCAGTCGAGGATTACTTTTCCGGAATTACCTTCTTCCATTATATCAAAACCCTTCTGAAAATCATCAACCTTGTATCTGTGGGTTATCATAGGGCTTAAATCCAGGCCCGACATTAACATTTGTTCCATTAAATACCAGGTTTCAAACATTTCTCTTCCATAAATACCCTTTAACTGAAGCCCTTTAAAAATAATGTTATCCCAGTCTATTGTTGTGCTTGAAGGCAGAATACCTAACAAGGATATTTTTCCTGAATTATACATATGTTTTAGCATATCATTAAAAGCATGAGGAGAACCGGAACACTCCATTCCTATATCAAAACCAATCATTCCCAGCTCTTTAATAACATCATCAAGCGATTCCTTAAGGGGATTGATGACCCTGGTAGCTCCCATCTTTTTTGCAAGTTCGATGCGGTATGGATTTGTTTCAGTTGCAACTATATAACGTGCACCGGCAAATTTAGAGATAGCAACACACATGCTTCCTATCAAACCAGCACCAGTTATTAAAACATCTTCACCAATCAATGGAAAAGAAAGTGCCGTATGAGTGGCATTTCCGAAGGGATCCATAATGGCAAGTAATTCATCCGGAATTTTGTTGCTCATTTTCATCACATTAGTATAAGGCACTAATACATACTCAGCAAAAACACCATCGCGGTTTACCCCTATGCCAATGGTATTTTCACAGATATGTTTCCTGCCTCGCCTGCAGTTTCTGCAATGCCCACAGGCAATATGCCCTTCTCCGGTTACACGTTCGCCAATCTTAAAACCAGTAACACCACTGCCTAAACCAGCTACTTCGCCAACATATTCGTGGCCAATAATCATTGGGGTTTTTATTGTTTTTTGCGACCATTCATCCCATTTATAAATATGCAAATCTGTTCCGCAAATTGCAGTTTTTCTTATTTTAATTAGAATATCATTAACACCAGGTTCTGGAATATTAACTTGTTCCATCCAAATACCTTTTTCGGCTTTTGCTTTTACCAATGCTTTCATTGTTGCCATATCTTTATGCTTTATATTGTTAAAATGTTAATAATCAGTACAATAAATTTTTTTAAATGTCTTTAAATTTACACAAATATTTTCGAAATATTATGATTTTTGTCAAACACTCATTTAGAACAAGTATACTAATAGCCTGCTTATTAAAGTTTTCCTGCCCTTATAGTTAAATCACAACTTTTATTTGAAGCAGAATAATTTATCTTTGCAAAAAAATATTTTTATGCAGAAAAAAGTAAGAGTAAGATTTGCACCAAGTCCTACAGGGCCACTGCACATTGGTGGGGTAAGGACAGCATTGTTTAATTATTTATTTGCCAAAAAAAACAATGGCGATTTTATTTTAAGAATTGAAGATACCGATCAAACCAGGTATGTAAAAGGCGCAGAGGATTATATCATTGAATCGCTAAAATGGTGTGGATTGAACTTTGATGAAGGTGTTGGTGCAGGGGGAAATTTTGGCCCGTATCATCAATCAGAAAGAAAAGATATTTATAAAGAATATGCCTTTAAGCTGGTTGAAAGTGGAAATGCTTATTTTGCTTTTGACACTTCGGAAGAGTTGGATGCGATGCGCGAAAAACTCATAAATCTGGGCGGTTCAAATCAGCAATACGGCATACATAGCAGAATGGGGATGAACAATTCCTTAAGTATATCGCCCGAAGAAACAAAGCAGAAACTTAAAAGTGGTATTGATTATGTAATTCGCTTTAAAATGCCAGAAAATGAGCAAGTTAAAGTAAAAGATCTCATTCGTGGTGAAGTCGTTTTTGAATCTAATGTGCTTGATGACAAGGTATTGTTTAAGTCGGATGGAATGCCAACCTATCACCTTGCCAATATTGTTGATGATCATTTAATGGAAATAAGCCATGTTATTCGAGGGGAAGAGTGGCTTCCTTCATTACCGTTGCATTTTCTCTTGTATAAATCGTTGGGCTGGTTAGATACTATTCCTGAATTTGCCCATCTGCCGCTAATTCTAAAACCCAATGGTAAAGGCAAATTGAGCAAGCGCGATGGAGATAAGGGTGGTTTTCCTGTATTCCCGCTTGAGTGGAAAGATCCTGAATCAGGTGAAATTTCCTCAGGCTATAAGGAATCGGGCTATTTTCCGGATGCTTTTATTAATATGATGGCACTTTTAGGTTGGAACCCTGGTACTGAGCAGGAAATCTTTAGTCTTGATGAGCTTGTTCAGGCTTTTCAGATCGAAAAAGTTGGAAAATCCGGAGCAAAGTTTGATCCTGAAAAAACAAAATGGTTCAATCATCAATATTTGATACAAAAGACTGATAATGAGCTAGCTGAAGCCTATCAGCTGTTTCTGGAAAATAAAGGGATAGTAATCGATATAACAAAACTTACCAGTGCTGTGGCCTTAATTAAGGAACGTGCTACTTTTGTTTCAGATTTTTGGGAACATTCTTCATTCTTTTTTGAAGCTCCTGAAAATTATGATCAAAAGATGCTAAAAAAAACCTGGAAAGATACTACACCGGAACATCTTACAAAATTTAATGAAATTCTGAATGACATTTCTGATTTTGAATCTTCTAATATTGAGATAATTGTAAAAAAATGGTTGGAAGAAGTACAGGTTGGAATTGGTCAGCTTATGGCTCCACTAAGACTGGTATTGGTTGGTGAAGGAAAAGGGCCTCATTTGTTCGATATTATTGAGTTTATTGGAAAAGAAGAAACAATTAAACGTATTAAACTTGCTCTGGACAGAATAAATTAGAGATATTAGTAATATATTAGATGTAAATTGTCATTTAAAGCAAAGGGAACATGTCAGATTTAGACTTTATTCGTGATGAAAATCCTGCGAATTCTGATCAGGAAATGGAACAGAAATTGCGCCCTTTACGTTTTGACGATTTTAGAGGGCAAGCAAGGACTATCGAAAACTTAAAAATATTTGTTCAAGCTGCCAAAATGCGTGGTGAAGCCCTTGATCATGTACTGCTGCATGGCCCTCCGGGATTAGGGAAGACTACACTTTCAAACATCATTGCCAATGAACTTGGGGTGAATATTAAGGTTACTTCCGGCCCTGTTTTGGATAAACCTGGAGATTTGGCAGGTTTGCTTACCAATTTAGATGAAAACGATGTATTGTTCATTGATGAAATTCATCGACTTAGCCCGGTTGTGGAAGAATATCTGTATTCAGCAATGGAAGATTTTACCATTGATATTTTACTTGACAAAGGACCAAGTGCACGATCAATCCAGATAAGCTTAAATCACTT
>JARGGF010000044.1 GCA_029210905.1 Bacteroidales bacterium
TTTTTATAGTTTCTAATTTCCAAACTCTAAGTATTTTAAGTACTCAAGGCATTTATAAGTACTTCTTCTTAACAAAAATTAATGTTTATTACTGCCTGATAATCAATAAAAAGATTACCTTTGCGCCCAATTTTATATAAAAAATCAAAAAGGTTCTGGGCATAATATGAGGTATGTTTCGAGCTTTACTGGAGAAATTTATTATGTCTACATTTAAAGAAACAGGCTTAAAAGACGAAATTTTAAGCGCAATTGAATTATTGGGTTTTGAGGAACCCACTCCTATTCAGGAAAAAACTATCCCAGCTTTATTAAATTCCGATAATGATATTTTGGCACTTGCCCAAACAGGAACAGGTAAAACAGCAGCTTTTGGCTTACCAATCCTAAATCAGGTTGATTTACAGGAAAGAAGTGTACAAGCATTGGTATTATGCCCAACCAGGGAGCTTTGCATGCAAATTAGTAAAGATATCGAAAGCTTTTCAACCAAAATGAAAGGACTGAAAACAGTTGCTGTATATGGTGGAGCCAGTATTACTAATCAGATTAGGGACATTAAAAATGGTGGCCAGATTGTGGTAGGCACACCAGGTAGAACTTTGGATCTGATAAAGCGAAAAGCGCTGAAAATCGGAAGTATAAAATGGCTGGTTTTGGATGAGGCAGATGAAATGCTCAACATGGGCTTTCAGGAAGATTTAGATGCCATCCTGGAAACAAGTCCGGCTGAAAAGCAAGTAATGCTGTTTTCGGCAACCATGCCTAAAGAAATTCAGCGGATTGCCGCGAAATACATGAAAGGAACAGTCGAAATTTCTGTTGGCAAGCGGAATTCAGGTGCCGAAAATGTAACGCATGAGTATTACATGGTAAATGCGCGCGATCGTTATGCAGCTTTGAAACGTATTGCTGACATTTTCCCGCAGATTTACGGAATTATATTTTGCCGGACCAGAATGGAGACCAAAGAGGTTGCAGATAAATTGATAGCTGATGGATATAATGCAGATGCTTTGCATGGCGATTTGTCGCAAGCCCAGCGTGACCATGTTATGAACCGGTTCAGAATGAAGAATTTACAACTTCTGGTAGCTACTGACGTTGCAGCCAGGGGCCTGGATGTCAATGAATTAAGCCATGTAATAAATTACAACCTGCCTGACGATTTAGAAGCCTATGTTCACAGAAGTGGGCGGACAGGAAGAGCCGGTAAAAATGGTCTTTCGGTTTCTATTATTCATAGCCGAGAAGGTGGCAAAATTAAAGATTTGCAAAGAATGACCGGCAAAGAATTTACCAGAAAAATGGTGCCAGATGGTAAGGAGATTTGTCAAAAACAGCTCTTTAAATTAATCGACAAAGTTGAAAATATTGAAGTAAATGATAGCGAAATTGAAGAATTTTTACCGGTAATTTATAAAAAACTTGATTGGCTTAGCCGCGAGCAATTGATTAAGCACTTTGTGTCAGTTGAATTCAACCGATTTCTCGAATACTATAAAGATGCCCCTGATTTAAATGTTAAAGCTTCGGATAGAAGTGGACGTGCAGAGCGCAGTGAAAGAGGAGAAAGAGGAGAAAGAGGAGAAAGAAATGGACGAGGTGAGCGCAGCGAGCGTAGCTCCCGCTCACGCAACCGTGATGTTAATTTCTCAAGGTTTTTTATCAATTTAGGTTCTGCTCACAATGTTAATGTTTCTACACTTTTGGGTTACCTGAACAGAAATATGAAGGGACAGAAAATTGAAATAGGCAAAGTGGACATCATGAAAAAGTTTTCCTTTTTTGAGATGGAAAAAAGTTTTGAAAATGAGGTGCTTAGCTCATTTAAAAATGCCGATTTTGATGGTAAGGAAATCATAGTTGAGGTATCAAAACCTGAACCTATAAAAACTTCTACCAGATCGAAAGATGATTCCTCATTTAAAAAGAGAAAACCAAAAGACGATTCATCTTTTAGAAAAGAAAAATCGGGCAGCAAGAACAAATACGGAAAAAGAAAATACTAAATCCTTATCAACTTTTATAAGGCTTTTGTTCATCTCAAAAAAGGACAGAAGCCTTTGTTTTTTTTCATAATCTGACTAATGTCAAATCAAGCTTTTAGTTTTGAATCGTTATCCGCCTGGCAGAAAAATAGATCACAATATTTGTATGCGTCTGCCATACCTTTAGTATATTAGCAACAAAAAAGTTTATATGGGCAAAATTCTATATCCAAAAGCTCGCATAGCATTATATTTGTCACTGGCGGCAATTTTGGTGATGATTATAAACCTTTATGCTATTTCAAAAACAATGTTGGTAATTGGACTGGTATTGAGTTTTTTACTTTCAATTTTGGCTGTCCTTTCTGGAATAATTTATCTTAAGTTTATTTATAAAAATGAAGAAAAATTCAGGGGCGATTCCATGTGTTGGATTGCCATTAGTTTGGGAACAATAGCACTTTTGAGCAATTTACCTTTTATAATAACCTTATTTTATGCAATCTAATACCCACTTTAGAATTTAATGGCATGATATTTTTTTGGTTATCTTATAATAGAATTATTTTTCGTGACCGCTGATATTATCCCAAATCCTTCTCATCACAGGTTTGTCTTCTTCAAGGTTAATTAATTGAAAATGGCCTTTAACAATTTTTATCAGCCGGCATTTAACAGTATCGGTTTTATAGTTTCTTTTCTTTTGCCAACTTTTCGGAATTACCATGTGCTCATTCCCATCTTTATCGGAAACAATTATAACATAGTCTTTCTTTTTAACTGTTCTGCCTGAACCAGGATCGTACTCTGTATCCTCAGTAATATTTATTCTAACAAAATCAAAGTCGTAGGTGCCTCCAATAACGTAAAAAGGATGCTCCGGTTCAAAAGAAAGTTTACCTGAGCAATCCACCCTGGTTATCAGACATTTAACCATCTCACCCTTGCATAGGCTATAGTTTCGGTAATGTGTGGAAGGAATTACATATCTTTCGTTATACTTGTCTTCAAAAACAAGGTACTCCTCATCGATGAATACTTTTTTCACAAATTTAAATTCGTAACTCTGACCTTCTATATATTTCACTTTTGCCATTAGCTACAATACATTTATAAACAGCCATCTATACAGATGCAGTTATTAAAAATAAGCAGACTTGAAAATTATTAATTATTTTCTTTCTTTATGCAAAACATCAATGGCCTCCTGCAGCACATCGTCTATATCTTTAATTACAGGATAGTAACCTTCATTGTCTAAAATGTTACGGCAAATGTAAGCGTATAAGTATGTTTTTATCAGGACTTCTGACTGTTGTAGTTCCCTGCTGCCAGGATTTATACCATCCTTTCTTACTTTTTTCAAGAAACTTCCTAAAATATTTTTATTTTGTAAGTGATTTACAATTTCATGATAGGTCTTCAGCTTGCTGAGCTCCTCGCGATGCTGATTGGTATATGACAGCGCAAAATTATAGATCATTGCCTTTCTGCTAACTTCAGTATAAAATTTATTGTAGCTTGTTGTATCAATGGGTACAAATACATCCGGCATAATACCACCACCTCCGTATAATACTTTTCCTCCCTTAGTAAGATATTTTATAGTGTCAGTAAAATGAGTACTATCAGCATTTTCGAACTCACCATGTTCATACCTGTTCATCAGATCCATTTCGTAATCTTTTAGACCATGATTATAAGATTTCTGAATACTCCTTCCCGTTGGTGTATAGTATCGGGCAATAGTCAGGCGCATTGCAGAACCATCCCTAAAGAAAGTAGGTTCCTGAACCAGACCTTTTCCGTAAGAACGACGTCCAATGATTAGTCCCCTGTCGTTATCCTGAACAGCTCCTGAAACAATCTCACTGGCAGAAGCGGACCATGAATCAATTAAAACAACTAATTCTCCCTTTTTAAAAAGTCCTTCGGCTGTAGCCTTATAATCAGCACGGGGCCTTGCTTTTCCTTCAGTATATACAATTAATTCATCTTCATCTAAAAATTCATCTGAAATCTTTATAGCAGCATCAAGATAACCTCCTCCATTCGACCTCAGGTCAAGAATAAGCTGCTGCATACCTTGCTTTTTCAGTTTATTCAGGGCTTGTACAAATTCATCGTATGTTGTTCTGGCAAAAGTACTTATCTTAATATAACCAATATTTTTATCAATCATATAAGAAACATCAACACTATAGATAGGAATTTTATCGCGGGTGATCTCAAAATTTAACAATTCTGAATAACCTGCCCTTGCAACCCCTATTTTTACTTTAGTGCCACGTTCGCCTTTAAGTTTTTTAATCACCATGTCGTTGGTAATTTTGATACCGGAAAATAGCGAATCGTTGATGGTCACAATTTTATCCCCAGCTAAAACACCCACTTTTTCTGCCGGACCACCTGAAATGGTATTTATTACTAACACGGTATCATTCAGGATGTTAAACTGCACCCCAATCCCTTCAAAATTACCTTCGAGCGGTTCGCTAACCACTTGTAAATCTTTTGCCGGAATGTATACAGAATGTGGATCTAATTGTTCCAATAACAGAGGGATGGTTTTTTCGATAAGTTTATCTTTTGAAACAGTATCTACGTAATCACTTTCGATCAGATTGAGTATAAAATCAAGTTTATTAGGCTCAGAATTAAAAACAAAACCAGAAGTGTTATTATTAAATTGCAATTTACTACCAATGTATATTCCCCCTGCTAAAACAATTGCTAAGATTAATGGCGTAAATATGGCAAATTTTGTATTTGAAATTTTTGAACCTGAACTGTTTGTCATTTGAAATGATGCTATTTGTATAAATTAATTTTATTAATATCAAATATTTAGAAATATAACTATTTGAATGTTACAAAAGTAAAAAAAAGAATGATATTGAGTTCTTGTTAATATATTGTTTATTGTTTGAGAATTTATATTTCACTAAACGGAATGAACAATTTCAATTCCTGCCCTTTCCAATAATTTAACACCTTCATCCAACCGATATCTTTCTGTAAAAACAACCCGTTTTATACCTGCCTGAATAATAAGTTTGGCACATTCTAAACAAGGCGAAGTAGTGACATAGAGCGTAGAACCATCACTGCTGTTATTTGATTTGGCAACTTTAGTTATGGCATTTGCCTCGGCATGTAAAACATATGCCTTTGTTTTATTATCCTCATCTTCGCACACATTTTCAAAACCAGAGGGAGTGCCGTTATAACCATCCGAGATAATCATTTTATCTTTCACCAAAAGAGCCCCTACTTTCCTGCGGATACAGTAGGAGTTTTCAGCCCAGATTTTGGCCATATCAAGGTACCTTTTATCTAATTTTTCTTGCTTATCTTCAGCCATTTATTAATTGTATAGAATGTCGTAAAAATAATTAATGCCCGAAACCACTGAAATGGTATCCGTAATAGGTTTAAATACCTTTCTAAGTGATCCCCCTGCAGTATTTTGGTTGTATTGAAAATCATCAGCAGTAAGTACTATCTTTAAACCGGAACCTGCAGCAGGAACAGTAATTGTGTAATCACTATTAGCATCGGTTAGTGCATTGGCGGTTGTCATTTCGTAACTGATGCTCAGGATTTCTCCATCACCTGAGTGATTGACATAATTAATCAATTGTGAGGGCTCCAGGTAACAACTAACTTTAATTCCCGATGGTGCATTTTCTAATCCGGCACTTAATAAATCCAAATCGGCAAACGTTCTGCCTGAAATAGTTGCAGTACCTTCTCCATTTAATGGGAATAGGGCAACCATGGTAGCTGCATTTCGCAAATTATTCGAATCATAACCTGTATCAGATTTAGCTGAAATATCAACAATCAGGTTTGCTGTGGTATGATTTGTATATCTAACAGTAACAGCAGCAATTCCAGCAGCTAGATTGTTAAATGATGCCAGGCCATTTGTGTCGGTTTTCATATTGTAAATGCTATCATTCATAACAAGGGAAACAATAGCACTGTCAATTCCGCTAATAGTTTTAAAACTTGTTCCCCCTGCCGGTACAACAAGAACAGTATAGCGAACTGTTTTCCCTGAAATATTATCTGAAGAAGGTGGAATGGGTTCTGGTTCTTCATTTGCCTTTTTGCAAGCTGCAAATATTAATAATGCGGATAGAAAAAACAGCATTATTTTTTTGAAAAAAATGTGCAAATTCATAATTGCTTATTTAAATTTTTTAATGAAAAAATCTCTGTTGAAATTGATGTAAAACATGTACCAGTAATCTACATAATAATTATACAGGTCGAAATAAGACTCAAAGCCAGCGCCAATATCCAGACCTTTTAATATGTTTTTCTCAAACATTAACCTGCTGGAAATAAGTGCTCTTTGAGGTTCGGAATATGATTTGTAAATGGTTGAAACAGTTGTAAAAATCGGATGTCCACGTCCACTCACAAAATAATCACCATACCAGTGCGAAACCCGAAAATCAAAATAACTGGCTTTAACTGATGCATTCGTATAAATACCATATCCTTGAATGTAAGGTAGTTGGTAATCGGTAGACATGTCAATAAAGCCAACATAAAAACTTTCAATACTTGCCGATTTTATAAATCTATTTTCAGGTTTATAGGTATAGTTCAGACCAAGCGCTGTATTATTAAGCGTAACCAATGATTTTGAAGTTTCGTTAATTTGACCACCCTGATGCACAAATACAGATTGCAAAGAAATTGAAAAGCTGTGCCTGTTTTCACGATGATTTAAGAAAATCTTATTGGAAAGTCCAAGTGTAAATATTTCTTGTTTATCCTCCCCCTTAAAAATAAATTGCTGCCAGTTAATCCAAATATCTCCTCTGTAAACAGGAGTATCAAACAAAAATTGCAAACCATTTTCAACATTATCAGTATAAAAATATTCGTATCTAAACAATGGTTCAATCATTTCATGATTTGTGGTTCCATATAAAGTGCCTAATATAATATCAGTAGATTTGCTTGCTTTATAATGAAAAGTTAAGGTAGGGATAGCTTTTGTAAAATTGTCGATGCCCGAATATTTCAAAAAATGCACACCAGCTTCAATCTTGGCGTTTTTTGCAGGATAAAAAGTTAGCTTGGGGTTAATAAAATATCCTATTAAGGTATAACCTTGAATAATATCGTTGAAATACTCATTATTCTTTAAGAAATTAGAATTTTCTATTCTAAAAACCAGAGAATTTTCAAGTGTGGTATCAATATTTTTGTTTTGGTAAAATGAAGGTGGATTATATTGAGCACCAATGATAACACAAGAAAATAATAATAAAGCAGTTAATAAATATTTCGTTACAAAATAGGTATTTATAGTTCTCATTATCTGCATATTACGATTACACCTTGAATTTTGCCAGCTTATTTGAAGTCAAATATTAGTATCAAAAGTGACAAATGTAATCAGAATTTTTAATTGAACCACTTAAATTTGTTTACGCAAACACCAAACCATATTTGTCCCATATCTTATGATATATTTTATGATGGTAAAAAGTACTTTCTCTTTATCCTTTATTGATTGTCAATGAATAATATTATTGTAAAATATTATGCGTAAAATGTCACTGCTTTGGTCGGTAAACTTGGTGAAATATCAGTTTTTTTTAAGCTTTATTAAGTCTCCATTCTTAAATAATTTGTTATCTTTGTGCTTTATTTAGATTAAATATAAATAAGAGATTATTGATAGTCAGATAAATAGCTATTTTTAGTTTAAAAAACAAAAATATGAGTACTTTAGATGATAATAAAATATTAGAAGAATATAGTGAGAAGGAATATGAAGCTGGTTTTGTAACAGAAATTGAATCTGATGTATTTCCAATCGGATTGGATGAAGATGTAGTAAGAGCAATTTCTTTAAAGAAGAATGAACCAGAGTTTATGCTTGAATTTCGCTTGAATGCTTTTAGGAGATGGAAGACAATGATTGAACCCGAATGGGCTCACCTAAAATACCAAAAGCCTAAATTTCAGGATATAAGCTATTATTCAGCTCCTAAAAATATGCCAAAATATAATAGTCTGGATGAAGTTGATCCGGAATTGTTGGCAACTTTTAAAAAATTAGGCGTACCGCTAGACGAACAAAAGGTTTTAGCTGGAGTGGCAGTTGATGTTGTAATGGACAGTGTTTCTGTACATACCACTTTCAAAAAAAACCTGGAAGAAAAAGGCATTATCTTTTGCTCTATCAGTGAAGCCATTCAGGAGCATCCGGAATTAGTAAAAAAATACCTTGCATCTGTAGTTCCTGCAGGCGACAATTTTTATGCCGCATTAAATTCAGCTGTATTTACTGATGGTTCATTTGCATATATTCCGAAAGGAGTACGTTGCCCAATGGAACTTTCAACCTATTTCCGTATCAATCAGGCAAATACCGGTCAATTTGAGCGAACTTTAATTGTTGCAGATGAAGGAAGTTATGTAAGTTACCTTGAAGGATGCACAGCGCCAAGCAGGGATGAAAATCAATTGCATGCCGCAGTGGTTGAAATTGTTGCCATGAAAGATGCTGAGGTCAAATATTCTACTGTTCAAAACTGGTATCCGGGCGATAAAAAAGGTAAAGGTGGTGTGTACAATTTTGTAACAAAACGCGGTATTTGTAAAGGAGATAATTCAAAAATCTCATGGACACAGGTAGAAACAGGTTCGGCAGTTACCTGGAAATATCCAAGTACCATTCTAAAAGGTGATAATTCAGTAGGTGAGTTCTATTCTGTTGCTGTAACTAACAATTTTCAGCAAGCTGATACTGGTACAAAAATGATCCACATTGGAAGCAATACCAAAAGCACGATAATTTCTAAAGGTATTTCATTGGGCGAAAGTAACAACAGTTACCGTGGTCTTGTAAAAATAAATCCAAAAGCTAACAATGCAAGAAATTATTCTCAGTGCGATTCGCTTTTAATTGGCAGCAAATGTGGGGCACATACCTTTCCATATATTGAGTCGGAGAATCCCTCGGCTGTAGTTGAACACGAAGCCACTACATCAAAAGTCTCGGAAGATCAGATTTTTTATTGTAACCAGAGGGGACTCGACACCGAGGATGCTATCAGCCTTATTGTGAATGGATTTGCAAAAGAAGTCCTGAACCAATTGCCTATGGAATTTGCTGTAGAAGCACAAAAGTTACTTTCGTTGACGTTGGAAGGAAGTGTTGGATAAAACAAGAAATTGGAAATTAGAAATTAGTGTATTTATCCGATTAGGTATGGATATTTTCTATAAAATTAAAATTCAGATATTCTTTGTAAAAGAACGGAATCAAAATGAAATCCATTGCAGGGATATACAATTAATAGAGAAAGGCTGTACGCTGGCGAAAATATTTAATATATGACGGATAGAATTTTCCGGTGTAAAAATAAAAGAGTAAAAAATTGAATAATAGTTTGAAAAGTTAACAGACTTTAAGCAAGAAAAAAATGGGAAAAACATTATTAAAAATAGAAAACCTTAATGCAACAATTGAAGGTAAATCAATTTTAAAAGGTATTAATTTAGAAATAAAAGAAGGTGAAGTTCATGCCATTATGGGTCCAAACGGTTCCGGGAAAAGCACCCTGGCTTCAGTATTGGCAGGACGTGAAATATTTGAAGTAACAGATGGCCATGTTGAGTTTATGGGCAAAGATCTTTTGTCAATGGCTCCTGAAGAGCGTTCGCGCGAAGGTGTATTTTTGGCATTTCAGTATCCCATTGAAATTCCTGGTGTTTCCATTACCAATTTTATGAAAGCTGCTGTTAGTCAGCATCGTGAGCATAAAGGACTTGAGCCACTTTCTCCATCGGAGTTCCTTAAATTAATGAAGGAAAAAAAGGAGCTGGTTGAAATTGAAGCAAAACTTGCCAATAGGGCTGTAAATGAGGGTTTTTCAGGGGGTGAAAAAAAGAAAAATGAAGTTTTTCAAATGGCCATGCTCGAACCAAAATTAGCAATCCTCGACGAAACTGATTCAGGACTGGATATCGACGCACTCAGAATAGTCGCAAATGGTGTTAACAAACTGAAAAACAGCGAGAATGCAACTTTGGTAATTACACACTACCAGCGCCTTTTAGATTACATTGTACCTGATGTGGTGCACGTTTTATACGATGGAAAAATTGTTAAAACTGGTGGCAAAGAATTGGCACTTGAACTGGAAGAAAAAGGTTATGATTGGATTAAAAAAGAAGTGCAAGTATAGTAAACCGATAATTGTTATAAGTTAAATGCTAAAATTAGCCGAAAACAAATAACAATTAACTCGAAACGAATAACTTAAAGAAAAATGGCATTAAAGAATCAAATATCTAAGGAAGATTTTCTGGCAGTATTCCGTGACGAACCCATTAATACACTTCTTGGTACTAATGGAGACAATGGAAATGGTCTGAATTTTACCACCATAGACTTTCCTAATAAAACGGAAGAAGAATGGAGACATACAAGTATTAATAAAATATTACAGCATAGATTTGGCTTAGGCAAAACAGTAAGTTTAGACAAAAAAACAGTCGATTTGTTTACCATACCAGGTCTTGATGCTTATCGTCTGGTATTTATTAATGGCTATTACAACCCCGACCTATCAGATGAAATTGAGAAGGCTGGAAAATTACTGGTAAAAAGTAGCGCAAAAGTAAAAAAAGAACATCCTGAAATTTTTAACAAATATTATAAAAGTACCGACCTTGGTTCTGAAAACTTTTTTACCACATTGAATACGGCCTATGCAACAAATGGAAGTTTTATTTATCTTCCGGACAATGCAGTGCTTGATAAACCAGTGCACATCATCAATTTTTCCGACGGACAAGATAGTAAGACAATTTCGCAATACCGCAATGTATTTTATGCCGGTAAAAATAGTAAAGCTCAGATTGTCAATAGCTTTCATTCTTTAACTGTGAACTACACCCTGACCAATGTGGCCACTGAAATTATTGTTGACGAAAATGCATTCCTAAACTTTAATATTTTTCAGGGTGAAGGCGATGATGCCTTTCAAATGAACCATACAAAGGTTTTTCAGCACAGGAACAGTAATTTTTCAAGTCATACCATTACTTTATGTGGAGCTATTGTAAGAAATGATATTCATATCAAACATCTGGATGAAGGTTGTGAGACCAACTTAAACGGTTTATATCTTCCGGATCGTGAGCAACATTTTGATAATCACATATTTGTGCATCATGCAAAACCCCACGGTACCAGCAATCAAATTTATAAAGGAATCATTGACAATAAGGCTTCTGCAGTTTTTCTGGGAAAAGTTTTGGTAGACAGGGATGCACAAAAAACTTTGGCTGCGCAATCGAACAGGAACGTACTCTTGACAAAATATGCCAAAGTCAACAGCAAACCACAACTGGAAATTTATGCTGACGACGTAGCTTGTTCACATGGTTCGACAACAGGTCAAATTGATAAAGAAGCCCTTTTTTATTTACAATCAAGAGGTATTGACCGACGAAATGCAGAAACTTTATTACTCAGTGCCTTTTTATCGGATGTGATAGAAAACATCCAGGTTGAACCTTTAAAAATACTAGTAAAGCTGCTGATTAATAAAAGATTGAAAGGTGAAAAAGTTGAAGGACAGTGCTCTATGATTGAAGCATGTCATGGTTGTGATCCTATTGATTAATGATGATAAACCTTGCCAAAGTTTTTAATGAATAATTGTAAATTTTAATTTTGAGAAATCTTTTTTATTTTCCACTAAGCAGGCAAAGGTAAAAATAATTCAAATGAGCATAGACATCGATAAAATAAGGGCTGATTTTCCAATATTAAATCAAAAAATATACAATAAAGAGTATGTTTATCTTGATAATGGAGCTACTACACAAAAGCCAAAGCAAGTAATTGATTCTGTCAGCAATTTCTATCAAAGCATCAATAGTAACATTCATAGAGGAGTGCACTTGTTAAGCGAAAAATCAACTGAAGCCTATGAAGCCGTCAGAAAAAAAGTACAGAAATTTATTAATGCTGAGCACGAGCACGAAATTATTTTCACCAAAGGAACTACAGATTCCATAAACCTGGTAGCTTTTTCTTTTGGAGAACGCTTTATAAATCAAGGAGATGAAGTAATTATTTCGGCTATGGAACACCATTCTAATATAGTTCCATGGCAGCTTTTATGCGAAAGAAAAAAAGCAGTACTTAAAATATTGCCATTTGATCAAAATGGTGAACTTGAGCTGAATAAATTGCCTGAATTACTTACAGATAAAACTAAGATATTGGCAATCACCCATGTTTCTAACTCATTAGGAACAATAAATCCAATAAAAGAAATTATAACTCAAGCACATAAGGCAAACGTTCCTGTGCTTATTGATGGTGCTCAAAGTATACAACATACTCCAATTGACGTTCAGGATTTGGATTGTGATTTTTTCGCATTTTCAGGCCATAAAATATATGCCGAAACAGGCATTGGAATTTTATATGGAAAAGAAAAATACCTTAAAGAAATTCCGCCCTATCAGGGAGGTGGTGACATGGTTGATCGGGTAACACTTGAAAAAACAACTTATCTGGAACCTCCCTTTAAGTTCGAGGCAGGAACTACCAATTATGTTGGCGCTGTGAGTCTGGGGGTTGCTATTGATTATCTTAACGAAATAGGAATTGAAAACATTCAGGAAT
>JARGGF010000450.1 GCA_029210905.1 Bacteroidales bacterium
GTAGGATCAGGTAAAACAGTGGTTGCAGCAGCTGCAATCCTAAATGTGCTTGATGCGGGGTATCAATGTGTACTAATGGCGCCAACCGAGATTCTTGCAAAGCAGCATTATAGTAGTATTAGTAAGTTTTTGCTTCCTTATGGATTTAATATTCAGTTCATTTCTGGTTCAACCACAGAAAGTCAAAAAAAGGATATTATTAAACAAAGTTTCGAAACGAAAAATAAAATTCTGGTAGTTGAAGACGAGGAAGTGAATTATTTTTTGTTAAAAGAGATATTAACCATAAACAACATTCCGTTTGTTCTTGCCACAAACGGAAAAGAAGCCGTGGAAGCATGTGCAGAAAATAAGGATATAAATTTGGTTTTAATGGATATAAAGATGCCGATAATGGATGGACATTCCGCTGCAGAACAAATCAAATCTTTCAGACCCGAATTGCCAATTATTGCACAATCTGCTTATGCATTAGAGCATGAAATAGAAAAATACAGTGGAGTTTTTGATAACTATATCACCAAGCCTTTTAGCGAAGAACAATTGACAGATATTATAAACCAATACGCAGGCATACAGTCCAAGTTAATTAGTTGAAATTGTGACTATTACAAGTCATTAAAATAAGTGAGCTGCAACCTGTCTGGCAAAACAAACCTGAGAGAATACTTTTATATTAGCATCGGGATTTTTTTTTGCATTGAAATGCAAAAAAAAATTACTAAATTAGATATTATTACTAACCTGGATTCTTAGCATAATCCAATCCTGTTTTAGCTCAAAAAAAAAACCGTAAAAAAATGGATAACACCGAAAAACAAAAAATATTAGCAGAATTTATTAGTGAGGGCGAAAAGGAACAAGCAATAGCTTCACTTACAACCTGGTCAATCGAGACAAGTTTTAAAGAGGTAATCTTTGAAGTTTTGGAACCCTTGCTCATAACCTGGGGCAAACTCTGGATGCAGGGAAAACTTTCACTGGCACATGGGTATATTAGCGGGAAAGTTGCCGAAGAGTTTTATGTTATTGCCTCCGGGAATGAAGAATTTAATATAGCCACTAAAGAAAACAAGGGAACTATTGTACTGGGAAATATTGAGGATGATTTTCACCCCTTAGGCAGGCGGTTGGTAAAAATATTTTCCCAGGCAATGGGCTGGAACATGATTGATTTGGGAAATGATATTCCAGCTGAAGTATTTGTAGAAAAAGCAATTGAAAATAAAGCTGATATTATTGCTATCTCTGCAATGATGTTTACTACGGCTAAAAACATTATTAAGGTCCGGAAAGAACTGGATACCCTGAAATTATCAGGCCAAATAAAACTTGCGGTTGGTGGGGCTGTTTTTAAGCTCCGTCCGGAACTTGTTACCGAAATTGGTGGGGATGGAACAGCCGATACTGCTATAGAAGCACCACAACTCTTTGAGCGACTGTTAAAAACAGAAGATCTATGATACAAAAAACAAACACTAATTTAGATGTACACTATAGAAAAATAACTGATATGAAAAAAGAGGCTGCAGTTTGCAATTGTAGTCTACTTATTTGGTTTTTAATGTTTTATAAAATTGTTCAATATTATTAATTTTCGATAAAAAGGGTTTTGCTCGACAAAAAATATAATTAATATGAATGGTTTAGAAAGAGTTATAGCCACTCTGGCCGGGAAAGATACAGATTGTCAACCATTTACGATGCTTTTATCGCTTTACGGTGCATGCTTAACAAAATCAAACACAAATGATTATTATAGGGATCCAAATTTGTGGTTTCTGGGACAAAAAGCAGTTGTGCAAACTTTTGATCCCGATATTTTAATCGCTCCATTTTCCATTCCCACTGAAGCTGAAGCCTTTGGCAGTGAATTGATCTATCTGAAAAATTATCCTCCAAATATTAAAAAGCCAGTAATTACGGATCTTTCACAAATCGATGGCATGCAAATGCCCGATTATCACAAATCTCCATCTATAAACTTTTTTTTACAAAGCACCAGTCTTTTAGCTGACAGCTTCTCCAAAACAAAGGCAATTGGAGCTCCTCTGCTTTCGCCTTGTGATATTCCGGCATTATTGATGGGTATAGAAATGTGGATAGATACACTGCTTTTTCATAAGCAAGAAGCAGCGTTGTTAATCGAAAAAATGAAACACCATTTTATCAGAATGGGCAATGAATTTCTCGCAAGGGGTGCAACATTTTTAATTGTACCTGTCAATTTCACCAATCCAATGATTATTACCGAAAAAATATTTAACCAATTGCTTCCTTCCCTTGAAAAGGCTTTCAGTCAAATTAAAGGACCAATTGTAATCCATAACGGAGGTTGTAAAATTATGCCTTTTATTGATCGCTTTGCTAAACTGCCAAATGTGGTGGCTATGGTTCTTGAGCCACGTGAAAGTTTTGAAGAGGCAAGAAAGATTATTGGTGAAAAAATGTTACTGATGGGCAATTTCGATGGGCCAAATTTTGTAAATCTATCAAAAGAAAAAGCAATTGAAATTAGCCTTAAAATTTTAAATGACAGGAAGGACGATAAGCATTTTATCTTTGCGACTTCAAATGCTGACATACCCTATGATACACCAATTGAAACTATCAAAGCAGTGGTTGAAAGCATTCGAAACTTTAAAAAATGAAGGAAAAGCAATCAAATATTATTATTATAGCATGCAGCATATTTAAAACCGAGATAGAACACCTGAAAAGCGAAGGTAAAGTAGATGTTCCTGTGGTGTATTTAAATTCGATGCTTCATATGTATCCTCAGAGATTGAAGGAGCTTTTAGATAATAAATTAAAAAAATACCAAAATAATAAAGTTATCCTGGTGTTTGGTGATTGTCATGCACGGATGGTTGATTACGAGAAAAACACAAATATTACCAGGACTCATGGCATAAATTGTTGTGAAATATTCCTTGGAACTGAAAAATATAAAAAAACCAGAAAAGATGGAGCCTTCATCCTTTTACCTGAGTGGGCCCATCGGTGGAAAGAAGTGTTTATTGATTATATGGGGTTTAAAACATCGGAACAAATAAAACCATTTATGAATGAAATGCACAAAAAAATAGCATATGTAGATACCGGACATGTAAAAATTAACTACCAGCTTCTTGAAGAAATATCAACTTTTTTGGGGCTTCCGATAGAAATCATTAACAGTTCAATTTATGAACTGGAAAAATCAATTATAAAACTCCTTAACAAAAAGAGCTAATCTGAAACTGGAATTATGAAGGAAGAAAGAACATACACCTATATTTTTTACGACATATTAGATAATGTATTACAGTTATCTGAAAATCCCAGTCAGTTTGCTGAGTATTTATCTCAACAAATCAGAGGAATTATTGGGGCACGAACAATTGTGATTTCTATAAAAAATGAAAAAGACCAGCCCCTGATTTTCAGCGTTTTCCCAAAAAGGAGAAAAGAGTGGAGTCAACAACCTGCCATGTTAGAATTAGCAGATATGTCTTTTGACTTTAAAAAAATTCAATACTTAGGTAATGAATTTCCTGATAAAAAGATTGTACAAATATTAAGTAAACTTGAAATTGAGAAAACTATAGCAATTCCACTTATAGCTGCCAATAGAATGGTAGGTTCCATTTTATTGATGGACATTATGGATCTGTTTGGGATAGATGCAGTAATGGATTTACTCTCCCGTTTATCTGGCGTATTCGCCTTAATTATCAGAAATTCAATACTTTATCATAATCTCGAAGGTTTGGTTGATAAACGGACCAGTGAGTTGCAAAATAGAAATACCAGGTTGCTTGAAAGGGAACATCAACTAAAAACAGCCAACGAAGAATATGAAGCGTTAAATGAAGAACTATCGGAAAATATTGAAAAAGTAAAGCAAATAAATTTAAAACTTGAAAAAGCAAAGAAAAAGGCGGAAGAAGAGGAAAAAAGATTTAGGGCAATTTTTGAAAACTCGCAGGATGCAATAGGCATTTCGAAGAAAGGGGTACATGTTTTTTTTAACAATGCTTATATGCAATTATTTGGTTATGAAAACAAGGATGAATTAACCGGAGTCCCTGTATTGACCCTGATAGCAAAAAATGAACATGATGAAATAGCAGATTACATTAAAAGGAGGGCGAATGGAGAAGCCGCTCCAAAACATTATGAAGCCACTGGTGTCAAAAAAAATGGCGAAGAATTTCCGTTCGAGATAAATGTTGGAAATTATAGATTAAATAAAGGAAAATATACAATTGCTATAATCCGGGATATATCTGAACGAAAATCCTACGAATCGAATCTAAAGATAGCTAAAGAAAAGGCTGAAGAGAGTGATCGTTTAAAAACCGCTTTTTTACAAAACATGTCGCACGAGATAAGAACACCGATGAATTCGATTATAGGGTTTTCTAGAATGTTGGAAAAAAAGGAATTAACCCGCGAAAAGCGAAATGGGTTTGCAAATATTATACAAAACAATGCACAACAATTATTATCCATCATTAACGATATACTCTCCATTTCAACGCTGGAGACCAAACAGGAAAAAATAAACTTCAATAATGTTTCTATAAACAATATTATTGTTGAATTGCTAGCAAATTATCAGGTACAGGCTTTTAACCAGAATATTTCATTATATGCAAAACAGCAATTAACAAACGAACAGTCAGTAATTTATTCCGACGGAACAAAAATTAAGCAAATCCTAAACAACCTTTTAACCAATGCCTTAAAATTCACTCATACAGGATCAATAGAAATAGGCTATCATTTGGTTGAAAATAATAAATTCGGTGATGAAATCTTATTTTTTATAAAGGATACAGGCATAGGAATAAAGCAAGAATTACAGGAAAAAATATTTGAGCGATTTCGTCAGGCGGACCAATCACCCAGTAAAAAATATGGTGGTACAGGTTTGGGGCTTTCCATCTCAAAAGGACTGGTAGAATTATTAGGTGGGAAAATCTGGGTAAAATCAGAACCAGGTAATGGTTCTGTGTTTTATTT
>JARGGF010000451.1 GCA_029210905.1 Bacteroidales bacterium
GATCTCATCCTGAACAAATTTCATCAATTCGCTGATATATTTTTTCGAGAAATTAAATTCTATGCCAGCAGTTTTATAAATTTCGGGAATTGATTTGGTATAACCCAGCTTTAGAGCATTCTCATAGGCCTTAAGTGCTTTCTCTGGATGTTTTTTATAATTTCGCCAAACGGCAATAGCTCCCAATTGGGCAAATCCATATTCAATGTAATAAAATGGTACTTCGAAAATATGTAACTGTTTTTGCCACAGGTTGTTAAAGTAGTTTTCATGAGCTGACCAATCTACAGCGCTGCCAGAAAATTCATTAGCTGTTTTTTGCCACATTTCCTCACGTTTTGCTACTGATAAATCAGGCTCTAAATAGAGCAGGTGCTGAAATTTATCCACCATAGCTACCCAGGGAAGGACCTCAATAGTTCCGAGTAATTGGCTTCTTTTAGCCCTTCTTAGATCTTCTTTGTTTTCAAAAAATTCGTCCCAATGCTCCATGGAAATTAATTCCATTGACATGGAGGCCAATTCAGCAATCTCCGATGGTGTTTCTTTAAAGGAAACCAATTCCAGATCTTTGGATAAAAATGCGTGAATGGCATGTCCACCTTCATGTACCATAGTTTCTACATCGCGCAAATTTCCAGTGGCATTCATAAAAATAAACGGTACATTACTTTCGTGTAATTGATAATTAAAACCTCCGGGGGCTTTGCCTTTTCTCGAATCCAAATCAAGGTACTTTTGCTTTTGCATTAAATCAATATAACTTGCATATTCTGGCTTTACCTTTTTAAAACAACGAATGGTTTTGTCAACCAGTTCCTTAGCTTCATTAAATGGTTTAAGAGGAGGTTTTAGATCTTCATCAACATCTAAATCCCATGGTTTAAGTGATTTGTATCCAAGTTTTAGTTTTCTCGCTTTCTGAATTTTTTCGATTAATGGAACTACCTCTGTTTTAACCGATTCATGGAATTGATAACAATCATCCACTGAATAATCAAATCGACCAAGCTTTTTAAACATATAGTCTCTAAAATTTTCATAACCGGTATTTTTAGCGATGTTTTGTCTTTTTACAATCAATTTGCCAAGTAGTGCATTTAGCGCATCTTTGTCTTTAATTCGTCTTTCCCACATTAATTCAAAAACTTGCTCACGGACTTCACGGTTTGTTTCTTTCAGGTAATTGGCAGCTTTTTGAAGGGTTATTTCTTCGTTGTTGTAATTAATAGTCATTCCGGCTGCAATGCGGCCATATTCCTGCTCTTCTTTTTGGACTTCAGCCTGAATTGGTATGTTTTCTTTCCTGAAAAGATCAATTTCATTTTTTACCGCCCTAAAAAGAATTTCATAAGCTTCGCCATTCAATTCTTGTTTAAAAGGATTATTGTTCAATATTTTGTTGAGTTCAAAATCCATTTCTGTAATTTTCGGCTCAATTTCACTGATATAGTACTCAAAATGAGTTGATAATGCCTCATCTTCAGTATTGCAATTCATTTTAATATAGCGCCAGGCCAACTCTTCTTCAAGAACTGCCTCCAGCTCACTCTTTTCCTTTAGCCATTTTTTTAAATGATCCGCTGATTTTATTTTTCTCGATTGTAAATCAATAAAATATTTTTCAATTGAATCCCAAGACTCTATTTTTAAGTCATTTGGCAAATATGCTCTTTTTATTTTCACGTACAATAATAGATTTAAATTGATATAATTAATTACTAATCAGGGATTTAGTCTAGAATCATTTTGTGGTTATTTGCTTTTTGCTGAGACAAATTCAAGATAAAATTTGTTCTCTTTGTCCTCCCGTAGTTTTGCAATTAGCTTGATTTTTTTTTCATTGTCCTCATTTTCTAATGGGCTTAAAAAAACAGGTTTGCCACCAGTGACAAAAATGCAGTTTCCGTCTGTGTCTCTGAAAGTCCAGTCGCTTCTGGTTATTTGGTGTGCATAGTTTTGAATATAATTGCATCCGGAACCTGACCAACCAAGATAATTTCCTTCCAGTTCAATGATTTTGCCAAGGAATTTCCCTGGGTTTTCAATTAGCTGGTGTAGGTTTTCTACATAAATAACGTTACTGCTCAAAGCCTGATTAGTTTTACAGCTTAATGAGGTAAATGTCCATATGATTAGAACCAGAAAGCTTGTTTTAAAAGATTTCATGATTAAAGGGTTAGCTATTGATTATCTGACAATTATTCAATATTACATTAGTTCAACAACAACTGCAGAGGCCCCACCACCGCCATTGCAAAGGGCTGCTACTCCATATTTCCCATTGTTTTGTTTTAGCACATTTATTAAGGTAACTAGAATTCTTGCACCAGATGCCCCTAAAGGATGCCCAAGTGAAATACCTCCGCCATTTACATTAACCTTTGATTCATCAAGTGCCAATTCCTGAATTGCAGCCAATGCTACTACAGCAAAAGCCTCGTTAATTTCGTAATAATCTATATCCCTGGGTTTTAGTCCTGCTTTGGCAATGGCTTTAGGGATAGCTTTGGCTGGTGCTGTGGTAAACCATTCTGGCTCATGGGCTGCATCAGCATAACCTATTATTTTTGCAAGTGGTTTTAAACCAAGTTCTTCGGTTTTCTCTTTACTTGCAAGAACAAAAGCCGCAGCTCCATCATTTATGGTGGATGCGTTGGCTGCAGTTACAGTACCATCTTTTTGGAAAACAGGTCTTAAGCTCGGAATTTTATCAAAAACCACATTCGTATATTCTTCATCTTTATCAACTACAATTTTGCCTTTTCTACTTTCAATCTCAACATTTACCACTTCATTGGCGAATTTTCCCTCTTCCCAGGCTTTTGCTGACCTTTTATACGATTGTATTGAAAACCTGTCCTGTTCTTCTCTGCTAATTTTGAATTCATCGGCACATAATTCGGCAGCATTTCCCATGTGATAGTTATTGTAAACATCTGTAAGTCCATCTTTTAATAAGCCATCAATCAATTTCTGATCACCCAACTTATTCCCTTTTCTAACAGAATCAACATAGTAGGGGACTGACGACATATTTTCCATCCCGCCGGCTACAACAACTTCGTTGTCACCAGTCATAATAGTTTGGGCGGCTATCATCACAGACTTCATACCTGAAGAACATACCTTGTTAACGGTAGTGCAGGGTACAGTGTTTGGAATTCCGGCAAATAAAGCAGCCTGCCTTGCTGGTGCCTGTCCAAGGTTTGCAGATATTACATTTCCCATAAAAACCTCGTTAATTTCTTTGGGGTCAATGCTTGCTTTAGAAATTGCACCCCTAATGGCAAATTCGCCCAATTTGGTTGCTGAAACACTTGATAATGAGCCACCAAAGCTTCCTATTGGAGTTCGTGCTGCTGATATAATATAAACTTCTTTCATTTGAGTATGGTTTTAATTGAATGATTAATATCAAAATTAATAAAGTAAAGCTAAAGATTAACGCTAAAGTTGTATTAAATTAATTTTGATGGAAGATAAGAAGTTTTTAACAGACGTTAAAATTATAACTTTAAAAAGATTAAAATTCTTATCATTGTTTTTGGCCAATTTTTAATTTTATAAATAATAATGCCTGTATTTAATTAAAATACAGTTATTTTTGGGAAGATTTTAAGCCAAAAAGAAATTAATTATAAATGAATAAATTTTTTAATTGGATTGTTGAAAACTTTGAGAAGATTTACATTTTTTCATTGTTTGTAATTAGCTGTGCTATTGTTATTTATCTTTTTCCAGGAGAAGGGAAATTCAAGTACGAATTTCAAAAAGGACAACCATGGATGCATAAGGACCTAATTGCACCATTTGATTTTGCTATTAATAAAATGGATGATGAGATAAGTGCAGAAAAGAAGGAAATATTACAATCTTTTGCACCCTATTATAACAAGAATGATGAAGTTGGAGCCAAACAGATTGAAAAGTTTGAAAATGATTTTAAAACAAAATGGAAGGAGTGGAAAATTGCCTATGATTCCTTAAAACGACTAAAATTAAATAAAAATGAATTAATTTACAACATCGATTCTGTAAACCGCTATCATAACATTGCAGTTCAATTGCTCAAAAATATTTACAAAAGAGGTGTTTTGGAGTTTGATGATGAATCAGGCCATGAAAATCAATCGCCCGAAATACTCAGAATTGTTGACAAAAAGATTGCAACGGAAGTTACCTATACTTCTGTCTTTACCTTAAAAAGTGCTTATACCTATCTTGTCCAGAATTTGAATATTTATAATTATTCCAGAGGGGTTAATTACAACCTGGAATTCATAAAAAGCTTTCAGTTAAACAATTACCTTGCGCCTAGTTTGTTTTATGATGCTGAAACTTCTGAGAAAGTGAAAAAAGAATTAATTGATCAAATTTCTTTTACCAGGGGGATGGTGCAGGAAGGAGAAAGGATTATTTCTAAAGGTGAAATGATTGATCAGGATAAGTTCAGGACTTTAGAATCGCTTAAGAAAGAATATTTAAGCTCTTTAAATGCCACTGCAAATCGATCAATTATGTTTGCCGGTAGATTTATTTTAGTAGTATTTGCTTTTGTTATTATATATTTATTTTTAATAAGATTTAGAGATATTGTTCTTAAAAGCAGACGCAAAGTGTTATTTGTATTAATGCTTATGGTGTCTACAATTTTTATTGCAAGTATTGTTTACCAGATAAATGTGCTTAGTATTTATATAGTGCCGTTTGCTATTTTACCTATTCTTATTAACACTTTTTTTGATTCCAGATTAGCGCTTTTTGCATATTTTGTAACTATTTTATTAGCAGCATTTTACGCACCAAATAGTTTTGAATTTGTATTTATCCATTTTATGGCTGGGCTTGTAGCTATCTTAGCCCTGAAGAAAATACAAAAACGTGGGCAGTTTTTTAGTGCCACAGGATTAACTGTTCTTAGCTATTTTTTACTCTACTTTGGGGTTGCTATCAACCAGGAAGGAGATATAAATAATATTGAGTGGATAAATT
>JARGGF010000452.1 GCA_029210905.1 Bacteroidales bacterium
TGCCCCCGACACCACCGTGGTGGAATGCGGGAAAGACATCAGCATACCCAAAGTGGACGACAGCCCGCCCCTGCCCATGCTAAAAGTGGGCGACATTATCAACGTGGGTGGTTTTGAGGCCCGCGTAGTGGAGGTGGAAGGCGCCAATGGCACTTTCTCCGGCAAGTGCGTGGTAAATGTAAAAACCTTTGGAGGCGTACGCATCCTCTCAGAGTTTGAGAACATTAGCGTAAACGAAAGCCACCAGGTAACTGCCGGGGTGATCAATTCTGTAAAGGGCGAGCTGAATATCATTGGCCTTGATGAAATTATTAAAGAGGTAGTTGATGTATTCGACAATACTGAAACCGACCCCAATGTAGGTGATCCTTACCAGCCCGGCGACCCCGTTACCATAGTCATTGACGGCCAGACTGTTACCGTAAGCGGTGATACCACCTTTACCACCCCCGATGGCACCGAAGTAATCGTTACCCTAAGCGGCCAGCCCCCCATAGTTACCGTTGATGGCGAACCCACCGAGGTAACTACGGATAAATTGGATTTTGATAATCCGAATACGGTTACAGGCAACGAACTGGCAAGCAATGTTACCGATACTTCAGCCCATGCCATAAAACTGGTTACCTTTAAGCCTGTAAAAAAGCAACTCTTTGGTTTTGACCAATATCCGGAGGACATCCCCCAGTTCTGGGCCGATTATAAAAAGGAAAAAGTAAATAAAAAGGACTATCCTGTTAACTGGAAATCTAACCAGAGTTTTGGTTTGCCCGACCAGGTGATTATGGAAATTACCACCGACAACCCTGACTCTATAAAAACCCGCCTTTCGATAGAATCAAGTGTGGTAGGCCCTTTAAGCTACAGTTTTAACCCGGAGGACAGCACCTGGGTAATACAGCTCAATGGCCAAAGCCACGAAAACGAAGACCGCATTACCGCTTTCTACACCCAGGACGATGGCAGCAAAATAGCCGTGGGCCACCTTGATATGGTGAGCTACAACAAACAGGACGTAAAACTGGTGATAGTGCCCGTAGGTGATAAATACGGATTTGATAAAAACCCCAATTACACAGAGCTAAAAGACTCATTAAATGCCATTTACAAAGGCGCCATAACCTTTTGGGATGTAAGCATCACCGACCCGCTGGAGGCGGATTACGAAGAAAACGACACAAAAGGCCTTGATACCGAATTGCCCGATATGGCCGCCTATACCAAGGAAATGCGCAACCTGCGCAGCGCCCTGAAAGACCGCAGCGATTACAACAAAGATGCCTATTATATCTTCCTTGTTGATAAATCTGAAAAAGGCGATAAAAACGGAATTATGCCTTTCCGCCGCCACTTTGGTTTTATTTTTATGGACGACAATGGCAAGTTAAAGGACAACAAAGAAAAACTCTTCCACACCATTGCCCACGAGCTGGGCCACGGAGCCTTTGGCCTGGAGCATGTTTGGCAGGAAAAAGGCACCAGCCAGGGCGCCACCTACAACCTGATGGACTACACCAGCAAAAAACCTGATAATTTGCTGCGTAAGTACCAGTGGTATTATATCCATAACCCGAAGAGTAGTTGGTTTGGGGGGGATGAGGAAAGTACGAGTGATTATGTTGCAAATAATTTTTTTAAAAATACTCATATAAAAGCAAACATAGATGATACATACACTTTTATAACTCCGGCGGGTGAATATATTACATTACCTCCCAATGTATTCGATGTTAAATTCAATTTTGGCATCCCCAATAATAACCAAGAATCCACCATTATTCCCGGTACAATAAGGGGATTCTCATTTTTTGCAACAGATACGATGGGTATTCCTATAGTTGATCATGGTGCGTTTGTGAAGATGGAATATAACCAAAAAATTTCTAATTCCGCCTTGTTAGGTTATTATACCGAAGGTGGTGATTCATATACCAATTATATTTCAACTGCAAATGGCCATATCAGGGACAGAGTGATAATGGCATTACCTGGATACAAAAGGGTAAATGTATATTCATTCAAAGCAGAAGGCTTAAAACATCATAATTATACTACAACACCTCCTCCATTAATGAACTATTTTCAATTTCCCATCCGAGATTTTAGAGTAGATAGTAAAAAGGATGAATTAGTTGTTTTTGAAAATAACAAAGTCATTGGAGTGGATCAAAAAGCATTTAAACAGGAAGTATTGGATATCATATATAAACCAGAAAAAGATATTTATAAAACTGAATATTTAATAATTTTAGCCAAGCTAGCAGAATTAGGTTGTGCCTACCCACGGCTATTCGAAGAATATGTTAGTCCTGAATTAATTGGCAACACCAATGGAAAATGTGAGAAGGAATATAATGAATTCATGGCTTTAAAAGATCCTATTTTAAACAAACTGGTTGAAAAACATTGCATTTGTGAAGAAAATCATATAGCTCTCTCTCCCATTTCTTGTTCTGGAGAAAATGATGAAAATCCTTATCCCAAAGGAGAAGAATATTTGCTTGAAATTTATCATACTATTCTTGAACTTATTAATAATGAAACAAAAAACTTTGAACAATTTATAGAGGAATATAATTCCGGAAATGATAAAATATTCAATACGTGTTTAAAGTTTGATTTAATGACTGGTATCAATAGTATTAATTCAGATTATATTAAAAATGAGCTTAATGCAGGTATTATATTAAGAATTATCAGTCGATTAGTGAATGAGCCTACATTTGAATCAGAAGATAGAAGAGCAGATGCGGAAGGAGCAATAATCAAACTACTTAAATACTCAAATACTTGCGAATATAGGCAAATATTAGAAGGAATTGAAGGTCAAAATTTGTATTCGCCTTCGAAATTCTTATTTGAACAACTTTTTGAATCTGTAAATGATGAAACGGTATTTATCGGAGAAAATAATAGAGGTAAATTAATAGGCATCCTAACCAAAATGGCAATGGATGATATTGATTTTTATGAAGAAAGGTTGAAGCTGTTGCATGAAAATTTAGGAAAACGGGTATTTATTCTTGAACATATTAATATTTATAAAGCGGCTGGAAAATCACTTTTATATCATATAGCTGATGAAAAGATTGTTGGAAAATATTTGTCTGATAATTATAGTACATATGATATTAATTATGATTGGTTAACAGAGACTAAACAGATTGAAGTACAACTAATTAAAGAATATGGATGGTATGATATTGCAGCAAATCCTTCAGTAAAATTACGCCCATTTGACTTGGTTCAATTTGTTAACCGATCCAATCTTTCATTAGTCAAAGATCTTTTGAAAAATCCTCAATTCACGGATGTACCTTTACCAGCTATTGTTTTAGCTTATTCATCAAAAGCCGCAAGTAACGAAACAATAAACCAGAGTATCTCTGCTGTTATTGACATTGCATCTCTTGCAGCTTCCGGAGGTTCCTTAGCAGCAATTAAAGGCCTTACTACTTTTAATAAAATTCGACAAGCACTATTAATTGCCGATGTAGCCAGTAGTGGTTTATCAATTGCAGCTACAACTATTGCAGATAGTGAAAAGAATGACAAAATTAGGAATGTTTTAAATACATTATCAGCGGTGACCGGGTTTATCTCAATGACGGACATTGCCATTGTGAAGGCAGAAAAAATTTTTAGCAAAAGACTAGATTTAGCTAGCGGTTTAGTCATAGAATCACGAAAAATTCCTGAGAAAGAAGCTGTTGAGCGGATGTTAGATGCATTCAAAGATTTAAAAGATTCTGAACTAGAAGAGTTCTTAAAAACTCATCAATTTGAATCAGAAGCTTCTGTTTTGATAATTTCGAGTTATATAAATGATGGGAGAGATGTAAAAAATGCAGTAAAACTTGAGGACGCAAAAGCAGTATTTGGCAGGCTATCAAAAGCTGCTCAAAAAATAACCAATGAACTAGCCAATTCAATATCATGGAATGATTTTGATGAAGCATTTAAGGCTATTATCGAAAATAATGAGATTAGAAAAGGCATATGGGATTCTCCATTTAAAACAGATTTCCTATCCTTTTTTTATAGACAGGGGAAAGTTGTTAATATCCCGAAAGGAGATTTTGAATTTGTCCTTAAATCGGTTGGAGGAAAATTAGATGAAGCCCTTGACTTATACAGATCCGCTGAAAATTCTACAACTGCCCTAAACCAGGTTGATGATATCATTGATGCCTGCGACGATGTAATAAGCACGCCGAAAGCCATAGATTATTTAAATAGTTACGGCTGTTTTGTTGCCGGAACAAAAATATCCCTTAACAACCAATTCATCCCCATTGAAAACGTAAAAGTCAACGATAAAGCCTGGACTTGCGATACGCGAAGCAAAGAAAAAACCCTGCAAATAGTTACCAAAACCTTTGTAAGAGAGACAGATACGCTGGTATATGTCTGGCTAAATAAGGAATTAATACAAACAACTGCAGAGCACCCGTTTTTTACACCCGGCTTGTGGAAACCTGCCCTTTCATTAAAAGAAGGCGATGAAGTGCTCAACTACAAGGGTTTATGGGTTAAAGTAGACAGTATTGCAGTAAAAGACACCACCTGTACCGTTTATAATTTTGAAGTTGAGGGCAACCATAATTATTATGTTGGGACAACCGGTGTTTTAGTGCATAACACCTGTAGCCAAACAGACTACTTCAAAAAACTTGGGTTTGAAGGAGAAAGCCTTACCGCAGTTCAAGACTTATTCAAAAATTCCGATTTCAGGAAAATATACGACCAATTCGGTGCCACATTAAAAGAGCAATTTCTAACTGACTTTAAGGGTGCGGCTGAAAGTCTTAAAATATTTGAAGGAAAGCCAGGGTTTGTTGATAGTTGGAGGGCTGTTAAAGACTTACCGGAAGCTTTTAGAAGCAACACCAAAAATCTTGAAAAGCTTTCCAATGCTTTAAAACAGGAAGGGTATGATATTGCATACTTTGAGAACCTGTTAAAATCAAAAACAGATCCACAGAAATT
>JARGGF010000453.1 GCA_029210905.1 Bacteroidales bacterium
ATCTAATAAAGGCATCCACCAATATTAATCTAACACCTAAGATTATATCTTCTTCAAAGAAACTTGAATTCTCAAGCTGTCCGTATAGCTCATCAAACACATCGTCCAAGATATTATCAGCATTTAAGCGTATAATTTCTAATGGATTTTCAGAATCTAAGACATAACCTCCTTTAATCTTCCCGTAAATTTGATTTACATTACTAAGTAATTTTTCTTTTTTAATTGATCCTTGCCTTTCTAATTCATCATATAATGAATTTATCTTGCCTTGATATACTTTATAATCTTGAATTAGCGAATAATTTGTTTTTACTGAGTTATAATTCAGCTTTAGTTTAGGGTTATAAACATTTAATGCTTCTGATTCTATAATATCTTCTAAAGATAAATTTGAAATAGCATTTATTGTATTTTTTAACATAGAAGGATTCCTTGTTAATCCTTTGCTAATGCTTAAACTTTCATGCCGTTGTTTCATCTCTCTTAAAGAATCAACCGTATATTTCTCAGTATCATTAGTTTCAATATGATGATTAGGGCATAATAAAATTAGATTTTCAAAACTCGCTCTTTGTTTATCCGTCAAATTTGGATTAAAACGTCCACCCTCTTCAGCATCTTCAATGTGGCATATGTTTGAAAAATTTGTAATATTAGTCGGGCTTGTAAAGACAACTGGACAACCAGGAAATGCACACCTGTTATCAGATAGCGCATATAACCTTTTTATGGTTAAATCAGAATAGTTTCTTGGTCCTTTTCCCATATCACAAAGATATTATTTTCATATAAAATTCATATTTAAATATTTGAACAATGCTTTTAAATTAATTTACGTTTTAACCATAAATCTAGCTTTTTTTAAACTAATCTGCAAATAATATTTTAGTCGTTTATTTAACTCATCAATTGCAATTTTTACTTCACGCACCCTTCCAACCCTAATCGTATCCACAATAGTCAGTATTTCGTAAAACAAATCATCCTCCGGCGCTACTTGTGGTAATGTTTTATAAAGAGGTTCTATTGCTTGACCTCTATGACTTCCTTTTGCATAAGGCCAAACATAAAAACCTGAATCTGAGAAAATTTGTTCTTTTATTGGAGATGCAGAATGCGCGGTAGGAATTCCTCTAACAATAGCTCCTGGTTCTATTGGAAAAACATATTTTAATCCGTAAATCAAAAACTCTGTGAACGAATTAATATTTACTTCCCTTTTTTTTGAATCAATCAATCCGGCAATTTTACATCTGTTTAGCGCTTCAGATACTTCGGACGGACTTAAACGAATTGCATTGGCAATGTCGATATTTCGCCATTCACTGTTGCTCCATGCTATTATTTTTATCAGCACTACAATATCTTGCGGCCGCATTCCATTGTGCTTTTTCATAATATTATTTGTGATTCGCGAATCGCGAATTACAAATGTATTGATTTATTTTAGGATTCAAAAAGGATATTCCAAATATTAACTAAAAAAATAAAATAATCCCAGAATAATCTATATTTTTTTCACTAACTTGTAGTAATAACCACAAAATATAAAAAATGGAAACCGGATTTGAAAAACAATTACTTGATGGTGCATACACTGGAATTACACAAGTTGTTAAAACTTCACTTGATTTACTGACCGATATTGAAACCAAAGATAATTTTGGCGATACTGCTTTAAACAAAGCTTGCGACCAGGGACATATGGAAATTGTTCAACTTTTGATTGAGCGTGGCGCCTATGTAAATAACAAAGGTGGTGCAGATTTAACACCTATTCTGAATGCTGCCTCCAACGGGCATATTGAAATCGTTAAGTTACTTATCGAGAATGGAGCTGAGATCAGTTACGATTTGCTGTCGGTAATACAAATGAAAGTAAATATTCTGGAAGAAAATGCTGGAATGGGTATGGTAAAACCTGAAGGAGTTGAAGCCTGGAAAAATTTTCTGGAATATTTGGTAAACGAAAGGAAAAGGCAGGATAATAAGCAATAGCTGCTTTCTTATTCATGTCTATTCATAAAGTAATGAAAATTTGATTTAAGAACAAGGAATACCGATTAACGATTTGTGAAGTAACTAAAAATCTGAAATCTAGAAATGCAAATCATTATTCTATATTCAAAATATTATCAGTGTATGGATGAACACTATTTATCTTCTTTCATGCAGGCATTTCCAGCTACCCAGCCAGTAGAATAGGCAATCTGTAAATTATAACCGCCTGTTTCAGCATCAAGATCAATCATTTCACCGGCAAAATAGAGGCCTTTTACCAGCTTTGATTCCATGGTTTTAGAAGAAATTTCGCTGGTAGTAATTCCACCTGCAGTAATAATGGCTTCATTATACGAACGATTTCTGGTAACTGTAAAGCGCAGATTTTTAATCAGGTTCCTAATTTGTTTTCGTTCTTTGGCTGAAACCTGGTGGCATTCTTTTGCCGGATCAAGAGCAAGCTGATCAATGAAAACAGGAATCATAGTAGCTGGTAACCAATAACGAAATATATTTACCAATTGTTTTTTGCCGTGCTCGTTTAAATCACGAACCAACCGGGCATCAAGCTTTTGCTCATCAAGAGCTGGTTTCAGATCAATGGAAATTTCAACTTTATTGTTTTTTTGCAATTCATCAACTACTATCCTGCTCAAAGTTAGAATAATAGGGCCTGATATTCCAAAATGGGTAAATATCATTTCACCAAAATCTTCACCCAGCTTTTTATCATTTACCCAAACCATTGCCTTTACGTTCCTAAGGTTTAAGCCCTGAAGATTTTGGGCCAAATCTCCAGCAGTTTCTAATGGAACAAGTGCCGGTCGGGGATTCTCGATGGTATGCCCAACAGCTTTGGCCAGTTCGTAACCATCTCCATTTGAGCCAGTTGCAGGATATGATTTTCCACCGGTAGCTAAAATTACCTTATCTGCAAGATACTTTTGTCCATTTACTATCACTCCCTTAGTGATATTATTCTCAACAAGTAGCTTTTCTACCCGGTAACCACAGCGAATTTCTACTTTTGCATCCCTACACCTTTTTAATAGCGCCTTTAATACATCAGCGGATTCATTGCTGGCAGGAAAATAGCGTCCACCTCGTTCAAGCGTAGCTTCCACGCCATACTTTTGCAGTAAATCCAGAATGTCTTTAGAGAAAAACTGGGCAAAAACATTTCTTAAAAACCTTCCATCAGGATAAACATGGGTAATAAATTCGCGGATAGGTGCATCATTGGTAATGTTACAACGTCCTTTGCCTGTAATCAGCAATTTACGACCCTCCTGCCGCATTTTTTCCAACACCAGCACTTTGCCACCCAACTCACCAGCCCTACCCGCAGCCAACAATCCTGCTGGGCCAGCCCCTATCACAATCACATCAAACTTATTCATGGAAGGCAAAGGTAGGGTTTTTAGAGAATGAACATGCAATTAAAATTTGCAAACATAGCATCTTTCAGAAAAGATCACACAAATTTTGCTGGTTTGTCGACAAAATTTATAACAATCAAGTCAGTTAACATCTCCTTGTCTAAAACTCAATCATCACCCCTATCGTTGGCAGGACCGTGCCCGACTCACTCGGAATGGCCTTTAGAACATAACGCGTGCCACCATCTGTCAATAAATAATCTCCATTGGCATCTTTTTCGCGAACCACATAATCGGGTTGTTTTGATTTAAAGTTATAAAGATTCTGAATATCAAGGTATAACATCAACGACCATTTATTAAAAAAGAACTTTTTATCTACCCTGACGTCCAGTTGATGAAAATTACCCAGGCGTTCAGAATTGATTCGATTCATATCAAGAAATGCCTGCCCTTTGGTATCCCATGCTTCTTTTAAGGATGATAATTCAAAATTGTACGGAGTATAAGGAAGTCCGCCTGCAAATCTCCATTTTAAACCACCAGACCAATTGTTTTTAAAATTCATGGTACTGGTTAAGGTGAGAATGTGCTGATTGTCCCAGCTTGTAGGTATATATTGTCCATTTTTATCTTTAAACTCACTACGTACGTAGGTATATGCAACAATTAAATTAAGCATTTTTCCAACCCTTGTCCGATTTAAAATTTCAAAACCATAAGCATGGCCTTCACCGGATGAAACAATTTCTTCGTTACCAACAACTCCGAAATCATTACCTTTGGTAGCTAAACTTATTGAATCTGCTACTGAAACAGGATAGTTGAAATATTGTTTATTAAATACTTCTACTGTGAAAATAGTATTTTCATTTGGACTATATTCAACACCTCCAATTAAATGATCACTCCCAATATATTTTATTTTGTTGTTTTTGTTTACTAACTCACCATTAAGGTTCTTGAACCCAAGCGCTGGATAGGGTGGCAATTTAAAATATCTGCCCACACTGGCATTTATACTCAATTTTGGTGAAATTGCGTAACTGGCAGAAAATCTTGGCGAAAGCTGATCGGCAAGGTTCTGCATGCTTTTGGAGAATGAGTTTGCATCGGTACGCATGCCAAAGGACAAGGAAAGTTTATCGCTAAAAAACAGTTTGCTTAATTGTACCGATCCTCCATAGCGAACCAAATCCATATCGGTTTGATAAATAACATCTTGTAGGTCATTGTTCGCATAAATTTGTTGAAAAGTATTATTGTTGTACTTAACATATTCGGTATTCAGACTAAAGTTTACCCTGAAGTTTCCCTTTATCCAGGTGTTTTCGTAACGGATCTTATTTTCTATTTCCTGCGACTTGTAATCAAAGGTTTTTGCAAGACTTTCATCATTTTCAGGAAATTTATAGGCCACATTATTAAGCATATTTCTGCTCAGGACAAAAGTATGAAAACCATGATCTGTAAAATGCTTATATACAGCACCAATGGTGTAATTCCACTGCTCGTTGGTGGGCAGGTAACTTAAAATATATTCCTGTTGTTCGTACTATGGGTTTATCCAAAGAATAAAGTAGGTTTATTACAACAAACATT
>JARGGF010000454.1 GCA_029210905.1 Bacteroidales bacterium
TGCAGGAGCCATAATTGGCTGGATATTAGGAACTTATGGGTACAACGGAATGGTAGAGTCTACCATAAGCGGAGCAATACCTGCCATTAAAATGCTAATGAGTTGGGTACCAGCACTTATATTAATTGTTGTTGGTATGTCTGCTGTAATCGCATATCCGCTTACAGATAAAAAATTACAGAAAATTACATCGGAATTAATTAAAAGAAGGGCAACACAAATGCCTGAATAAAAGAATTATATAAATAAATTAGCTATGCAGTACGGTCATTTTGATGATGAAAACAGGGAGTATGTTATTCAAAACCCCCAAACCCCGTATCCCTGGATCAATTACCTGGGAAACCATGATTTTTTCTCTTTGATATCGAATACAGGTGGAGGATATACCTTTTATAAGGATGCTAAATTTCGTCGGCTTACGCGTTACAGATATAATAATGTACCAATTGATGATGGAGGGAAATACTTTTATATTAAAGATGGAGATACCGTATGGTCACCAGGATGGAAGCCCGTTAAAACAGCTCTTGATTTTTATGAATGCCGTCATGGGCTGAGTTATACAAAATTCAGGAGTGAAAAGGATGGTATTCAGGCGGATGTTTTGCATTTTATCCCACTCAATTTTTGGGGAGAAATACAGCAGGTAAAATTAAAGAATAATACTTCTGAAAAAAAATCCTTAAAGCTTTTCTCTTTTGCAGAGTGGAATTTGTGGAATGCCGAAGATGATATGACCAATTTCCAACGAAATTTTTCAACCGGAGAAGTGGAAGTGGAAGATTCAGTAATTTATCATAAAACCGAATATAAAGAACGCAGGAATCATTACGCTTTTCATGCTGTTAATCAGCCTAATATGGGCTTCGATACCGACCGGGAAACATTTATCGGTCTTTATAATGGATTTGATTTGCCCCAGGCTGTTGTCGAAGGAAAACCATTTAATTCAATTGCCCATGGTTGGTCGCCAATTGCATCCCATTACTTTGAAATAGATTTGGCTCCGGGGCAAGAAAAATCGCTGATTTTTATGCTTGGTTATGTTGAAAATCCTGATGAAGAAAAGTGGGAATCAAAAAATGTAATAAACAAATCCCCAGCAAAAAGGATGATGGCGCAATTTGATACTGATGCTAAGGTTGATATTGCCATGGAGGAATTAAGCAGGTATTGGGATGAATTGCTTGCCAAATTCACGCTAAAAAGCCAAGATGATAAGCTGGACAGGATGGTGAATATCTGGAACCAGTACCAATGTATGGTGACTTTTAATATGTCGCGCAGTGCATCATATTTTGAATCGGGCATTGGACGCGGTATGGGGTTTAGGGACTCGAACCAGGATTTGATTGGTTTTGTTCACCAGGTTCCTGAAAGAGCACGTGAAAGAATTATTGACATAGCCTCTACTCAATTTGCAAATGGTGCGTGCTATCATCAATATCAGCCTCTTACTAAAAGAGGTAACAATGCCATTGGTGGGGGCTTTAATGACGATCCTATGTGGTTGATATTGGGCACAGTAAGTTACATCAAAGAAAGTGGTGATTTTACTATATTGGACGAAATGGTTCCGTTTGATAATGATAATAATAATGTCAGTTCTTTGTTTGATCATCTTACAGTTTCGTTTAATCATGTTGTAAATAATTTAGGGCCACATGGTTTGCCGCTTATTGGCAGGGCCGATTGGAACGATTGCCTGAACTTAAACTGCTTTTCAAATGATCCAAATGAATCATTCCAAACTACAGAAAACAAAACAGTTGGTTCTAAAGCTGAATCCCTTATGATTGCAGGATTATTCGTGGTTTATGGCAAAGACTATATAGAACTTTGCCAGGTAACAGGTAAGGCTGATGAAGCCAAACGTGCTCAAAATCATGTAGATAATATGATTGGGGCAGTTAAAAGGCATGGTTGGGATGGTGAATGGTTCTTGCGGGCCTATGATTTTTATGGCAATAAAATTGGCAGCAACGAAAATGAGGAGGGTAAAATATTTATCGAATCAAATGGATGGTGCAGTATGGCTGAAATTGGCCTGCAAGATGGCCTGGTTGAAAAAGCACTGGATGCTGTAAAAGAACGGCTGGATTGTGAATATGGCATTGTTTTAAATAATCCTGCATTTACAAAATATTATATTGAGTACGGAGAGATATCAACATATCCTGCTGGTTATAAGGAAAATGCAGGTATCTTTTGTCATAACAATCCATGGATCATGATTGGTGAGACCAAAATTGGACGAGGCAAAGAAGCATTTGAATATTACAAAAAAATTGCACCGGCATATCTGGAGAATATCAGCGATTTACATAGAACCGAGCCATACGTATATGCTCAAATGATAGCTGGAAAGGATGCCTTTAAGCCCGGTGAAGCCAAGAATTCATGGTTAACCGGTACTGCAGCCTGGAATTATTACGCCATTACCCAATACATTTTAGGGATAAAACCAGAGTACAATGGTTTGAGTATAAATCCTTGTATACCAAATGAATGGGATGGTTTTGAGGTAGGTAGAAAATTCCGTGATGCCACGTATAAAATCACAGTTGAAAATCCTAATCATGTTTCAAGGGGGATTAATAAGTTATATGTTGATGATATTGAGATAGATGGAACTATAATCCCTATTTTTAATGATACCAGGACGCATAGGGTAAAAGTGATTTTGGGCTAGCTTGATGTCAGAGGATAACTGAAAGGTTATCCTTCAGTTAAAGGTGTAATAAAAGGTAATGTGTTAAAATTAACATCTTATATTTATTCAGTTATAAAAGGCATGAAGCCTAAGGAATTACTTTTAAATCATTTAAATATGAAAAACCTAATTTTAATGTTATCCTTGCTGGTATTATTTTCCTGTAAAAAAACGGAAAAAGCAGCTGAAATCAGAGTAAACCAGCTTGGTTATTATCCAAATGCGGCTAAAAAGGCAATTATTGCCAATACAAAAGGGACAAAATTTGAAATTTGCACATTAGATAAGAAAAGCTTATTTACTGGTGATTTAAGTGAATCAAAAGATTGGTCTGTATCTGGCGAAAAACTCAAACTAGCCGATTTTACAGTTTTTACTGAGCCTGGAACCTATCTGTTACTAGTTGATGATGCTCCGGAATCCTGTGCATTTACAATAAAAGAAAATCTGTACCAGACTGCTTTTAAAGCAGCCCTTAAAAACTATTACTACATTAGGGCCTCCAAAAATCTGGATGAAAAATATGCAGGGAAATGGAATAGAAAAATGGGGCATCCCGATACGCTATGTTATTTTCATCCTTCTGCAAATAGGGGGGAGGGCCAAATGTCCTCTCCGGGTGGATGGTATGATGCCGGAGATTGCAACAAATATATTGTAAATGCTGGAGTTACGGTTGGCACTTTATTAAATTTCTTTGAAATGTATCCCGATTTTGTTACGGACGAATACTCCAATATCCCTGAAAGTGGCAATGGATTATCAGATCTTTTAGACGAAGTAAAATATGAACTGGATTGGGTTTTGACCATGCAGGCACCTGATGGATCTTCACACTTTAAGTTGAGTTCAAAAGGTTTTACCGGATTCATTATGCCTGAAGATGATACTACCAGCAGATTTGTAGTTGGAAAATCCACTGCTTCAACCCTGAATTTCTCAGCAATGACTGCCCAGGCTTCCCGATTGTATAAAGATTACCATCCGGAGTTTGCTCAAAAATGTTTAAAAGCTTCTGAAAAAGCATGGAATTGGGCTTTTGCAAATCCAAATATTGTATTCAAAAATCCTTCGGATATTGTTACGGGTGAATATGGAGATAGTACTTTTACTGAAGAATTCTGGTGGGCTGCTGCTGAGCTATACCTTGCAACTTCTAAACCTGGATATCTGGAATATCTGACAACCAATGAGCCTTATGTAGAATTATCGATTGGCGAAAGCTGGAGAAAATTTATAGGAAATCTGGGAAGTTTTTCATTATTGCTAAATGAAAATAAAGTACCTGCTGAATTAATTGAAAATATTAAATCTAATTTGTTAAGTCTTGCTAATCAGTTGATTATTAAGATGAATATGATTCCATATCACATTGCTATAGATGAATTTGTATGGGGATCAAATAGTGATATTCAGAATTCAGCAATTGTTTTTGCCTATGCCTATAAAATTTCTAATGATAAACAATACCTTGATGCAATAGTTGAAACGATGGACTATATTTTTGGTAAAAATGCTACAGGCTTCTCCTTTATGACAGGTTTTGGCAGTAAAACACCAATGAACATACATAACCGGCCTTCAGCCGCCGATGGAATTGATGAACCTGTACCAGGTTTTATTGCAGGGGGACCCAATAACAACAGGGAAGATGACATTTCAAAATCAGAATGGGGAGTGGAATACCCAATTAAATTTCCGGCCAAAAGTTATGTTGATTTACAAGGGAGCTATGCTTCAAACGAAACTTGTATTAATTGGAATGCCCCGGCGGTTTTTGTACTTGGATTTTTAGAGGCTAATGCTGATAAGTTAAAGTGAAAAAGTTTAATATTTAGACTGACAAATTAAGCCCTTTTGTTCATATAGTTTTAATGAGTATTAAATGAAAAACCCTGGCAATACCAGGGATTTTCTATGTAAGGGGTTTTCTGTTTTTTAGATAATGACATTAGTAACTAATTGAGCAATTCTAATCAATTCGATTGAAGTAAATTATTCAGAATTTTCAATTTGGAATTCCAATAAAATAGGGATCTTTCATAAGTGATTTAAAAGTATTTAAAGTAGAATCGCTTGAATTTACCCGCCAGTCATGTTCTTTTAGTATGTTAAACCATGTGAAAATTTTCACCCTTGGATATTCAGTTTTCATTTTTGTAAATGCATCTTTCATCCAGCCTGGCTTAGAATAGGTTTCGTGTTCAAATTCGCCACATCCAAACTCTGCTATCATCATAGGCTGTGGGCCAAGTTTTGCGCAATCATC
>JARGGF010000455.1 GCA_029210905.1 Bacteroidales bacterium
GCTATCCAAAAATATTGAAATTGTTAATGATGTACCTGAAGATACTGAGGTACATGCAGACGAAGACACCATTCTGACAATTATCCGAAATTTGATTTCCAATGCAATAAAATTTACACCAAATAATGGCAAAATAATTTGCAGTGCAACCAAACAACAAATAAACAAGAAAATGATCCTGATATCAATTACCGATTCGGGCGTTGGAATTTCTGAGGATAAATTAAACGACCTGTTTACCTTGGGCAAGGAGTTTTCTACTTATGGTACTGAAAATGAGAAAGGTACTGGCCTTGGTTTGATGTTGTGTAAAGAGCTGGTTGAGTTAAACGGTGGGAAAATTTGGGCCGAAAGCAAACAAAATGAGGGAAGCACCTTTTATTTTAGTTTAGTTGCCAATCCCTCATAGCATAATCCTTTTTTTATAGCCTGATATCACCCAGGTTTCCTCTTTTTACCGAACTGGTCATTTCTCTGGCATCTTCCATATCAAAATTGCCATTAAAACTTATTGCTACAAAAGAATCCGGTTTTGAAACAGTAAGGATGATTTCTTTGATTTTTCCATTTACCGGTTCTTTGATTTTAAATACCACTGTTTCTGCACCATCTCTTATCACCATTAAATCATGATAATTTGGTTCTGGCAGATATCCTTCAATAGCTTTGGTGTAAAACCCATTATCTTTTTCGCAAATGAAGATGCGCATTTTGTTTAATTTGCCTAATATTTTTTTGGCGTCATCGTCATCATCATCAATCAGTATTTTCGCTAGTCCAATAGGAAGGCTAAAACTTACAACTCCATTATCATCCTGGTGATGATTGTAAAAATCAGTAAAATCTTTGTTTAAGTGCTGAGAGCTTGAGCAGCTAATCATTCCGAAAAGCAATATAATGATTGTAGAAATTTTTATTGTATTCATATTTAGTAAGTTAATTGGTTTATAATTTATTTTTTATCTACTTTATCCAGATGTTCAAACCCATCAATTTTCATGGTTTTAGATAATTTTGATATCTTTTTTAAATCAATATCACCTTCCAGAAAAATGAGGGCCGATTCGTTTGGCTCATCCACAAACATTACCAGTTCTGAGATTTTATTGCCTTCTTCTCTAATCATAAATGTGATTTCCTTTTTACCTTCTTTGATAATCATCAAATCCTTATAGATTGATTTTGGAAGTTTCTGAATCAACTCATTTTTAAACGCTTTTTGACTAACTTCATCAGCTTTTGAATCAATAGCCAGAATTTTTATGGCATCTAATTTTGAGGTAACGTCTTTAAATTCTTTATCTTCCTTTTCGTCACTTACTTTTTCAAACAATTGAAACATGTATTTTGTGATGTGTACCGATGTGTACCCTTCCTGCCCGGAATACTTGTCGAAAAAAGTATTCAATTGCGACTTTTGCGCAAATGCAAGCACTGGTATCATAAATAGTAATATGAGATTTACCTTTTTCATTTTTTTCATTTTAAATAATTGATTGATAGTAAAATATAGGTTGCGCAACTATCTGTTTAATAATATGTATTTATAAATTATGTTCCAATTTCGTTTAGTTAAGAGTTGTGCTTTTAAAAGCTATTCATAGAAGTCACTTGTCATTGGTCATTAGTTCAGGCTTTAATGACCTTGTTAAATTATATCAATGAGCTTAACTAAACGACATTGATTCGTGTTCTAAAACTGATACTGAGTTTTGTTAATATTTTATTCATTACTTAAAATTGCTTCAGCTTTCCCAAACTCAGTTAAATAATCCAGGTTTTCAGTACCTTCATTCAGGTTTTTAGAAATTAACAATAATGCTTTTTGAGCCTCAGCCATTGCAATCTCTTGATTTTCAACGGGCTGTCCATTTATGTACATAAGTACCTGTTCCTGTGGTCTGTTTTCCTGTAAAAAGAAAAATGAAATTAACAACGCAATGCTTGCGGCCATGGCGTAAAAATACATCCTTCGGCTTTTACCTGACTTTTTTCCAGGCTGCATAACGTTTTCGATAATCAATTCGCTTTTTAGTTCCTTTTCAGATGCAAAAAATGAGAACATTATTTTTTCCTGCCTGTATTTTTCGGAATTGCTTAACTCGCTCTGAAAGAAATTATTAATTAATTTTTCTTCTTCTCTGCTCGATTCTCCATTGAAGTACTTTTCAATAAGGCCATCTATGTTTTTATAATCCATAATTCACAATTTTCAGAATTTGTTCCTTTACCTGCTTACGTGCCCTTGATAAATTAACACGTAATGCTACAATATTCATTTCCAAAACAGTCTCCATTTCTTCAAAACTGTAACCCTCAATGTCGCGAAGGTGCATAACCAGTTTTTGTTTTTCCGGCAAACCTTCAATGGCTGTCCTTATCAGTTTGCTCATTTCGTTTTTTTCATTACTTAAGTCATTGTATATCTGAGGATTTATATCCTTTATATCCTGCATCTTGTCCTGTCTGACCTTGTAGTGTTTAAGCTTGTCAATACTCATGTTTTTAACTGATCGCATGGCATAAGCTTCAATGTTTTTGAATTTTTTCAATTCCGTTCTTTTATTCCAAAGAACAATCATTAATTCCTGAACAACATCTTCAGCATCATCAGTATTATTAATTATTCTCCTGGCAAAGCGGAAGAGCTTGTCCTTCAGAATAAAAACGGTCTTTTCAAATTCTTCCTTTCCCATTTCATTAGTATGACGATTTTGAAGCGAAAACATTACATACAATTATTAAAAAATATTTTAATTCCATATAGTGCTTATAAACAGCATATTATATAATAACATGCTAGCTCAAGAATTTGATAATTAACAACTTGGTGAATGACATTTACAAAATGTTAATCTTTTCTAAATAAAAAGTTGCTCTATTATTAAAATGACCACTGTTATAATATAGAAAGGAGAAATAAAAAAATGAGTGCCGAAATAAAAAACACTGACAAAAAAGTGAAAATTAACCTTTTTTTTCTGTCTTGAGCAAGTTGTTTTCTTATTTTAGCTTTGATATCTCTTAACTTTTGAGTGGAGAATTTTTGCAGGCTCAGGTTATTATTTTTCTGATATTCAACTAGTCCATCAATATAATTTTTTCTGATGGATTTAAGTTTTGATTTTCTGGAAGGCATTATTTCAAACTGCTTTTCCATTTTGTTCAGTTTAAAAATTAGTTTGCTGTACAGACTCATAGCAGGTGCACTAATGAAACATAAAAATATATTTACTTATTAATTAAGGAGATATAAAAAATAAAAATAATAATAATTACGAGACTTAAAAAAGTAAAAATTTGCTGTTTCTTTTTTTCCATTTTTATTCTTGTCCTTATTTTTTCCTTTATCAAAACAAGTTCTTCATTTGAAACATTTTGTTTGCTAAGATTATTATTGATATGATTTTCATTTTTTTGGTGCTCATATACTTTTTTTGATTTACGGAAGCGGTTTTTTCTTGCGTTTTTTAATGCCTCATTTTGCTGCATTTTTTTTATCATATCCAAAATATGCCCGGCTGAACTCATTTTTGATTAGATTTAGTGGTTTTTCAGTAATAAAAAAAATTTCATCCTTATTGCAAAAAGAGACGACCTTAAATTGAATTTCATGATTCTTTTCTTTAATCCAGCGTATAAAACCGGGGCTTATGTTTTTTAAAATACTCAATCATCTTGAGCGATTCGTTAATTAATTTAATAATTCCTTCATTATTCTGTTCTTTCAATAGTTCTAATAATTCATACTTAAAAGTTTCTTTACCTGATAATCCTGCCGCAACAATGGCCGATTTTACAATCTCTTCTTTTTTTGAAAACAGGTTTTCTGAAATCAAAAAATTAATATGAAAAGGATATGGTTTGATAAAATAAGTTCCCAGGCTCACAATCCGTAAAAGAAAATGATTTTTCTCAACCAGTTCCTGGTTAATGGCTAAAAGTGATTCAATGGCATAAACATTTAACTTTTCTGCCATAAAATCAATAAAATAATTAAACAAATCCCGGTCGTTTGCTTCAATTTCAATGGAAATGGCAGGGATGGTCAAATTCTTATCATAGAAAATCTGCAGCTCTTTTTCCTTGTCTTCCCACAAATGGGTGAAAAATAGTGCTTTATCCTCCTCATAATCATATTCTATTAGATTGCATTTTTTTACCCGCGCAAGAAGTTTTATTATCATTTTCACTTTTTGAAAATGGTCTTTTTTTATTTCGGCGATGTTAAATACGAGGCGGTCGTGGTATTTCATTAACTTATGTTCCTCATTTTGTAATGTAGTTAATATCAATATGCCTGTCGTTGTATGATTTTGGCGAATACCTGCTTTGTTCAGCCAGTTCTTTTAAATACTCATCGCCTTTTTTGTTGTAATTTTCAATTTCTTCGGCATTTAATAAAATGTTGACTTCAAATATACCGATAGTTCCGCAAATAACGGAAAATAGTAAATCGCCATCTTTTTCGCATAGCATAAAGTCCCATTGTGAGCGGAGTATTTCTTTCATTATTTTGCTAATTTAATTACAAACAAAACATTTTCTACTAGCAACATAAAAATAAATATGAGCAAAAACACTTAACTTTATACAAAAATTTAACGATGACACCAACTAACCATACTTCTAAAGAACCCATGCTAACTGATTTTCCTAAAGTCAGCTGTCCTTTCATCAGGCAGACATTCAAGGTAAACAAGGAGCAATGGAAAAAATTTGGTTCAAAATTACAGCTACGTGAACCAAAAGCATATTTAGCAGTGGAAAGAATAAATCCAGGCTATGAATGGGTGTTTGAAGACCCAGAGACCATTGCCGTAGAAAAACTGGACGGCACTAATGTTAAGCTGCTTACTGAAAATGGCAGGCTGATTGCACTGCAAAACAGGAAAAATGTTATTGATCCGTTACAAATTATTAAAGGCAAAACTTTTATTATTGAAGGAATCTTCAGGGCCATTCAAAAAGGGTATGTGC
>JARGGF010000456.1 GCA_029210905.1 Bacteroidales bacterium
GTGAAGGATCCAAGAATGTCCCTTGTACTGAGGAGGAACATCAGTTGAACAGGCGAACAGAATTTAGGATTATTAAGATGTAATAAAGACCTGCGTTTACTCCGATCTTACTATTTTTTAATATCCGATTTAGTACTAATTATAAGATAGTCTAATTTTATTATAGTTAAATGTGACGAAACTCACAACCACTAACAAAGCACCGAATTTTATAATTTCCAGTCAAAATATTATAACAATTTGCTGAATTCCATAAATTTTATACAAAATTTTGTAAATTTTTAACTCCTCATTAGGTGTAATTTTGGTTTTAATTTCTAACCAAAAAAATATTACCTATGAAAAAAATTTTCCTTAGTGTATTGGCTTTGAGCTTTTTAGTGTTCTCATGCCAAAAAGAAAATGAATTGGCAGTCAATGATCAAACCAGCCCGGAAGAGGCAATAATTGATGGGCAGTACATTGTTGTTTTTAACCAAACATCTTTTAAAAGTTTTAGCACAGAAACTTATGAAAAAAGGATGTCTGTTGTAAGAGAAGAAGCAAAAGTAATGCTTACTAAACACAACATTGCAGAAAACGTAGTTAGAAACACCTATGGTACTGTACTACGTGGTTTTTGTGCCAATTTGACCAAATCAGAAGTTGAGGAGCTTAGAAATGATGCATCAGTTAAATATATTGTTGAAGACAAAATATTTACACTGGGGATTGTTAAAATTACTGGAAAACCAGTACCAGTACCTCCAGCTGAAACTATTCCTTATGGAATTTTACGAGTAGGCTATGGAAGCGGTATTGGCAAAACTGCCTGGATAATTGATACAGGTGTTGATTTAGACCATCCTGATTTAACTGTTGATGCCTCCAGGGGTTATGACTTTATAAATAACGATGCATTTGCTGATGATGATAACGGACATGGATCACATTGTGCGGGAACAGTTGCTGCTAAAGATAATGACATTGGGGTAGTTGGTGTTGCAGCCGGAGCTACAATAGTCCCTGTTAAAGTATTGGATAGAAGAGGTTCTGGTGCATACTCTGTAATTATTGCAGGTGTTGATTTTGTTGCCACAAATGCCCAACCTGGCGATGCAGCAAATATGAGCTTAGGTGGCGGAGTTTACGAACCAATCGATGAAGCTGTTTATAATGCCTCTCAAAAGGGTATTTATTTTGCTCTTGCAGCCGGTAACGAAAGTGATGATGCAAATAATCACTCACCTGCAAGGGTTAATGGACCAAATATCTGGACTATTTCCGCTATGGATGTTAATGACAATTGGGCTTATTTTTCAAATTATGGAAACCCACCCATTGAATATTGCATGCCTGGTGTAAATATATTTTCAACTTATAAAAGTGGAGGGTTCACTACGATGAGCGGAACTTCAATGGCTGCTCCGCATATGTGTGGCGTATTACTTATGACTAATGGAAATCCTTCAACAGATGGTTATGTGAATGGAGACCCTGACGGAAACCCTGACCCAATTGCACATTTGTAACTCACGCTGGTTTTTTTTAGTGGGCCGTCGTAATATGGTTTTTACGGCGGCCTTTTTTTGCCTTCCTTATTCAGTTTCACAAAGTATCTCGAAGTTTCCGCACAAAGTATCACAAAGTGCAGAAAATAAGCATTTTACCTTGAGCAACTTTGTGCTACTAAACTGATAATCAATATTTCTTTGAATATACAAATCATTGTCGTTTAGTTAAGCTCATTCCTAAAAAATAACAAAGTCATTAGACATTGGTCACTGGTCATTTAATGACTAATGACCAATGACCAATCCGCTAGTGAGTGGACATATCACAAAAGTAGTGAAGCCTTATTTGTTAACTAAACGGATTGATATACTAATAGACAATTAATCCAATATATAAATAAACAAATTCACCAATTACCAGAATACCAATAAAAAATTATATCTTAGCTAAACCACAATAATACCTGAATATTTTTAAATTATGTGCCTAATCATCTTTTCATACAAAAATCATCCAAAATATAAATTAATTCTTGCCTCAAATAGGGATGAGTTTTATGATAGGCCAGCCAGCGCTTTATCATGGTGGGATGGTGAAAAAAAAGTTCTGGCCGGTAAAGATAAACAAAGTGACGGCACGTGGTTAGGGATTACACCGGATTTAAGGTTGGCGGCTATCACAAACTATCGGGATCTTAAAAATATTAAAGAAAATGCACCCTCAAGGGGACTGTTGGTAAGAAATTTTTTAGAAAGTGATGAAACTCCACTTCAGTACCTTAATAATATTAAGGAAAAAGGTGCAAAATATAATGGCTTTAACCTGATAGTTGGTAATGAATCCGGCCTTTATTATTATTCAAATGTGAGTAATAAAATTGAAAAAATTGAAGCAGGATTGCATGGGCTTAGTAACAAGTTTCTTAATACACCCTGGCCAAAAGTTGAAAAGGGGAAAAACGAACTCGAAAAGATAATTAAACAGAAAGAACCATCTGTTAATGAAATTTTGGATCTTTTAGGAGATACTTCCAGGCCACCAGATAATCAATTACCAGATACCGGAGTAGGCTTAGATTTGGAGCGGGTGCTCTCCCCTATTTTTATAAAAAGCGAAGTTTATGGAACCAGGGCATCTTCAATTATTTTAATAGATAATGAGGACAAAGTTACCTTTATTGAAAAATCGTATATTAAAAATAGCACAGGAGGGTTTGAAAAGAATACACAAATTATTCATTTTTAGCAAATTTACATTGAATTTTCTTAGCCCCCAGCCACCGCTGGAAAAATTGAAATCACAGTATCTTTTTCGATGATGGTATTCAGCTTATTTAAATGATGTATATTTTCACCATCCAGCAAAATAATTACTCCCGGAATGATGTCTTGCTCTTTGACTAGTTCAGTAAGTAAGTCATAATCAATAATATCAGAAACAATTTGCAACATTTCAAGGATATTAACAGGTTTTTCGAGGTTTACATCAACCACTTTTAATCCTGTTGATAACCTGATGGTGGCAAATAGTTTAACGGATAATTTTAAGGCCATAAAAACTAAAGATTAATGTATAATGCTATATATAAGTAACTTCTGGCAATCAAAATAACATTGATGCCAGAAGTAAAATTTATTATTATACAAGATACAAAAATCTATTTAATTATTCATCAGACAATTTCAAGTTCATGCAATTTCTCTTTTGTAGGGATCCCTTTTTCATTCCAGCCCCTCAACTGATAGTATTCAGGAAGCATGGTATCCAATCTGTTAATATTGCCTTTTCCAGGTCCTGATGTTATTTTATCTTTCAATAATCTGTCTGGCAGGGTATCCTGTTTTGGGTCAATTCCAGCACGGAGGTTAAACTCGCGTTCTAAATTCCAGATCCGCTCACCTACTTTCATCATCTCAGCTTCTGTCCAGTCAAATCCGGTGGCATTTTTTATTAAAGTGAGATATTCCGGAGCACCCATGGCAAAAGATGAGAATATACAAAGTCCGGCAGAATCAATAATTGCGGTTAATTCCTGGAATATTTTCACCCATGCTGCTTTGCCTTCATTTTGCTGAGAATCAAGTTTTTCGGGCAGGCCAATAACTTCTGGCGATATTAAATAGGCCCGGGTATGATCCCCTCCCCTGTTATTAGTGGCATAAGCCAAACCTTGTCCCTGAACCACCCGTGGATCATAGGCAGGGAGTTCCTGCTTTTTCACTGCCATTGCTAATTCGGGATGTCCGTAACTTTCAGCCAGACGGTAAGCTCCATTTGCCATTTTATCGCCAATGCCTTCCCTGTAGGCCATAAGTTTTGTATAATATAATATGGCTTCTGAACTTCCAAATTTTAGTTCGGGTCCTTTGCCAAGCTCTTCTTTTGTAATGAATCCCTTTTCATACAATTCCATAGCTGTAGCTACCGTGGCACCTGCAGAAATAGTATCGAAACCCAAATTGTTGCACATAAATCCGGCACGGGTTATGGCTGTTAAGTCACTTACTCCACAGCTAGCGCCATATGCCCAACCTGATTCATATTCAGGGCCTTCGCCTTTTGAACCATCGGGCAAAGTAACCTTTCTTCCACAGGCAATAGGGCAGGCATAACAAGCTACATTTTTAACTAAATATCCTTTTTCTACCAACGCTTCACCTGAAACTTCATCGGTATGCTCAAACTGCGAAAACTGAAAATTATGTGTAGGATAGGCTCCTATTGAGTTAATAATATTATCGAGTACTTTTGTTCCCAACTTTGGAAGCCCTTCGCCGGTAACTCCATTCTCTTTAATTGCGTTAAGGTTTTCTTTTACTGCTGCTTTAAATTCTTCGGGATGTTCAATTGGGGTTTTAAATTTTCCGCTGGCAACAACAACTGCCTTTAAGTTTTTACTGCCCATTACGGCACCAACCCCGGTACGTCCGGCTGCTCGTGTTTTTTCATTAATAATGGCTGCAAAATAGGAAAGGTTCTCACCAGCAGGGCCAATACAGGCAACATTTGCCGATTTATGACCCGACTCACTAATTAATATATCGGTGGTATCATTTACATCTTTTCCCCAAACATGCGATGCATCATGTAATTCAACCCGTTCATCATCAATAAATAAATAAATTGGTTTTTCAGCTTTTCCTTCAAAAATAATCATATCATATCCGGTAGCTTTGAATTTTGCACCAAAAAAACCGCCCGAATTACTTGATGCAATACCCCCTGTTAACGGGCCTTTTGTTATCACCATATATCTTCCACCTGTAGGTGCATTGGTTAAAGTAAGTGGCCCTGTTGCAAATATCAATTTGTTTTCAGGGGATAGGGCATCTACTTTTGGATCAACTTCATCAAATAAAATTTTTGATGCCAATCCTCTGCCACCTAAATATTTTTGTGCTAGATCCTTTGGAAAAATTTCTTTTTTAATTGATTTGTCACTAAGATTAACTCTTAAAATTTTACCCATATAAGCC
>JARGGF010000457.1 GCA_029210905.1 Bacteroidales bacterium
CTTCAATTTCAACAAATACTCCAAAATTAGTAAAGTTTCTAACTGAGGCTTTGTGTTTGGATCCAATGGTGTATTTTTCTTCAATTTTATCCCATGGATCAGACTTTAATTGCTTGATACCCAAGGACATTTTACGCTCATCACGATCGAGTGTTAAAATCTCAGCATCAATTTCATCACCAACTTTAAGGAATTCCTGCGCACTTCTTAAATGTTGAGACCATGACATTTCTGAAACATGAATCAAACCTTCAACACCTGGAGCAATTTCTATAAACGCACCATAATCAGCCAATACTACAACTTTACCTTTTACAGTATCACCAATTTTAAGGTTAGCATCTAATGAATCCCATGGGTGTGGAGTAAGTTGTTTTAAACCTAAGGCAATTCTTTTTTTATCATCATCAAAATCAAGAATTACCACATTTAATTTTTGATCCAATTCAACAACTTCTTCAGGATGCGATACCCTGCCCCATGATAAGTCGGTGATATGAATTAAACCATCAACACCGCCAAGGTCAATAAATACACCGTATGAGGTAATATTTTTAACAGTACCCTCAAGCACCTGGCCTTTTTCAAGTTTAGCAATAATTTCTTTCTTTTGTTGTTCAAGTTCAGCTTCTATAAGAGCTTTATGAGAAACAACAACATTTTTGAATTCATGGTTAATTTTCACCACTTTGAATTCCATGGTTTTTCCTACGTAAATGTCGTAGTCACGGATTGGTTTAACATCTATTTGCGAACCTGGCAAGAAAGCTTCAATGCCAAATACATCAACAATCATACCTCCTTTAGTTCTGCATTTGATGAAACCTTTGATAATTTCGTCTTTTTCAAGCGCAGTATTAACCCTATCCCAGGATTTTAAAGCACGTGCTTTTTTATGGGAAAGCTTCAACTGACCGTTCTTGTCTTCCTGGCTTTCAACATATACCTCAACAACATCGCCAGCTTTTAAATCCGGATTGTAACGAAACTCATTTAAACTAACAATTCCTTCGGATTTATATCCGATATTGATTACTACTTCACGGGGAGTGAGTGCAATAACAGTTCCATCAACAACTTCATTTTCATTAATGGTAGAAAGGGTGTCGTTGTAAAGCTCTTCTAATTTATTTCGCTCGCCCTTTGCATAACCGTCTTTTTCGTCATCGTAGTTATCCCAGTCAAATTCAGCTTCTTCTCTGGGTTCAAATTTTTTTGTGGATTTCTTTGCCGATTCTTCTGCAACTACCTCAACAATTTCTTCTTTTTCAATTTCTTTTTCCTGGATTTCAGGCTCTTTTACCTGCTCCACCTCTGTGTTAACAACTTCCTGATTTTCAGTTAAATTTGTTTCCTCAATGTTTTTTTCTTTGTCTTCCATTATAAATAATCAAATTAAAACTAGTAAGTTAGACATTATATATTGATAAAAAATAGGGTGCAAAGGTAATATTATTATTTGAGATTACATAATATGTTTTTGATCTTTTGTTGATTAGAAACTGGATAATTATATCAGGTATGCACAGGGTAAATACGTGGTATAGTTATTCAGACAAAAAATTATTGATTTTTAATTAGCCAAAATGTTTTATGTAAAAACAAGATCCACTAAGCTACCGCTAATAACCACTGGTTGGCCGTAAAAAAATACAATTATTGTACTAATTGAATTAATTTTTCTTTGAATCACTACCCTATAATTTAAAAAAAAGTTGTAAATTATGGCAAAATAAAACCCTATTATGAAAACTGACAATCAAGTTATCCTAATTGGATATACAACTAGACTATTTGCTGATTCTATAGAATCCATGATAGAATCATTTGGTAAATTTACAGTTGTAGAAAAAGCTAAACTAGGAAATAAACTATTAAGTGCACTTGAAAGAATTAAAAAAATTGACATCATAGTCATTGAACTTTGTCGACTCATTAAGAGTGACTTACAATACTTTGCATCACTTAGAACAAAATACCCGCATGTAAAAATATTGCTGTTATCGCACATGGCCAGCGCAGAATATAACCGAGAAATCATTAATAGCGGAATTAATGCTTATGTTTTAAAAACCTGCTCGAAAGAGGATTTTAAAGATGCACTTAATAAATTAGTTGATAACAAATTTTATTATTGCTCTAATATTACAAAATCAATTACCAATAATAATACAACCGTACAAGAAGAGAAAATTATGCTCACTCTTAGAGAAAAGGAAATATTATCTATGTTGGTAAATTGCAAAACAAATTATCAAATAGCTGAAGACTTGGGTCTTAGTGAAAATACCATCAAAACTCACAGGAAAAATATTCTTACCAAATTTGGTGCAAATAATTTATTGGGAATGGTCCGCTACGCATGCAGGTCCCGGTTATTAAATTATGGCAATGATGAATTCTGCACTGTTTGTCCTCATTGCACTGAATAAGACAAGTGATTATCTATCAAATTACTAACTTCAGAAAAATATTCTTTTAATTCTGCATCAAACTTAAAATTTACTACCAAAATAGTTTAGGAGATTAAACCTTCGGATAATAATATTCAACTATTGCAGTATTGACTACCAACAATATACCCGGTAATTTTGTAGAAAAGATTGTTTTCCAACAATTAATAAATATTAAATCCTATCCGTTATTTTTTAAACTAATTAATCTTAAAGACTATGAAAAAACAATTACTATTTTTTTCTTTTTGTCTCATTTTGACCTTTGGATTAATGAACCAATGTCAAAAATATGACTTTGCGAAAGGCCCTGGCACTGATTCCGACCGACCTGCATGGGCAGGGGGAAATACCGATATTAATCCTCACATCAGGGGGAATGAAGATTCTGGCACAACACGTGGCGGTGATTATGGTGATTTATATGTTCTATTGCGGGACGCTGATGGTGTGCCGGTAATGTTAAATCTTCCTGTGGTAGATGAAGAAGGCAATCCAACTGGTGAAATCATGTGGGTAGTTCAGCCTGTAGGTGTAGATGGTGAAACACTGGAGCTTGATGCTGAAGGTGAATTGACGGAGGCTTCTTTATTGCTTGCCCAGCCTGTTGATTTTGGACGGCTTAATATTGTCAGGTCGCCACAATCAGTTCTCGATCAAGCTATGGGAGAAGCCCTAAAAGTTATTAATGCCGGCGAAAGATTTACTGAAGATTTCTGCGGAAGACTTACTATCTGGAATACTGTGGAAGGTGTTCTTACAATAACCAAAACAATTGATTCTCCGAGAGAAAATATGGCATTATATCAGGAAATAATGAACCATGGGTTTACAGATAAACTTGTTAAGCTTGTTGGTTCAGGCATTGAACCTTATGCAATGGCTGCCTCCTGCTTTGCTGCCGGATCTGATAAAACCGGAACAGTTAACATTGACGAAGTGGTTTATATTAATGGGTTTATAGACTGCCTGGGATGTGATCCAATCTTAAATGAACATGAATATGATTTTAGCAACGACAATAAATATTATTTTAATTACGGAGATTGTGATTGTAATTTACCTGATGCACAGCCCTTTACCTATGACAGGAATATATATAAAGACAGGATGATTAAAGTAGTTACGTTAAATAGTGATGGCACCTGGAGTGAAGAAGTAGTATCTGTTTGGCAGGCAATGGAAGATCGTGGACTTTTCCAGTACAGGTGGGAAGGCGTCCCATTAACACGAGTTGATGGATTCGCTGCTGCTATTGATGACGCTGTTCAGGTACTTGAATTTATCCATGGGGATTCCAATATTGAATTCCTACCTGAAGTACCAGAATAAAAAGAATTACAAAAAGATTTACAATAAATAAATTCTTTGCCCGAACCATCTGTCTCGCCCGGGACAGTTGGTTCTTTTATAATCTCTGCAGATATGATAAATCAAAACCTCATCCACTTTTTTCAAAAAGGATTTATTTATTTTTTTCTGACCTTCCTTTCATTTGGACATATAACCGCCCAACAAACAAAACAAAATATTGAAACAAGGTATAATGAACTAATACAATTTTCAAAAAGCAGGGATAGTAGTTGGAAACTAGAAAAGTTTTGGGCTGATTCTCTGGCCAAAATTCTGAAAATGCCTGTCTCCTATACTGATAAAGCTGAAAAGGTAATAATTCTACAGCGATTAGGATATAGAAATAAACCAGTATATTATGCAACCGACAATCTTAACGCTGCTGCAACCATTTCGGTTGATAAGTTATGGTCTGATGAAAATGATTATCCATCGCTGAATGGGCAAGAAATAATGGTTAACATATGGGATGGAGGCTCTATTCTTAGTACTCATCAGGAATTTCAGGAAGCAGGTGAATCAAGGATTTTAATGCAAGACAGAGATATTCTAATATCAAACCATTCTACACATATAGCAGGTACAATTGGTGCAACCGGTATTAATGCCAATGCAAGGGGAATGGCAGGAAAATCATCATTGCATGGATGGGATATGAACAACGATATAGCTGAAATGTCCATGGTAGCGGCAGATGATGCAATTGTCTCAAACCACTCTTACGGGCCACTTTGTGGATGGTACCATAATTCTACTACTGGTTATTGGTACTGGTATGGTGATATAACCATTTCAACAACTGAGGATTATGAATTTGGATTTTATAATCAGACTAGTGCCGATCTGGACTATCTTGCCTGGTCTGCTCCCAATTATCTTATCGTAAAATCCGCTGGAAATGACCGTAATGATGCCCCACCTGAGCAGCCTGTAAATCATTATGTATGGGATGGAACCTGGCTGTTTGTAAATAATGTATTACGAGATTCGGATGGTGGTGCCTATGGATATGATTGCCTGTCTCCAATGTCTGTCTCTAAAAATATTCTTACAATAGGTGCTGTTGATGATGAGAAAAACATGACGGCATTTAGTGCTTACGGTCCGACCGATGATGGAAGGATCAAACCAGACGTATGCGCCAATGGCATGAACGTATACTCA
>JARGGF010000458.1 GCA_029210905.1 Bacteroidales bacterium
TGTAATTGGAAGTATTGAAGTCTTAAAATCTCTACAGCATTAACCCTATCTTGATCTGAGCGACTTTTCCAATATTCCAGATCATTATCCGTACTTTTTATTGATTTTATTTTTAAATGTTTTTCCATATTCCGGGTTTTTTATTAGGAATATATACTACTTTTGGTTTAGTGTCTGAAAATCAATCAATTTCTATTTTGCCATAGAAAAATTTGAACAGCTTTGGGTAAAATTTGGTTTGCTAATATTAATTTTCCCCTTCTAACTCAACCATCACCGGATAATGGTCCGAAACACCTAAATTATTGTTTCGTCTGTCGTCAATATGCACATGTCTTAATACATTAAAGCCTCTGGAAAAAATATAATCTATTCTGTTATTTGTTTCTTCGTTGGGTTTAAACCCATTAAAGGTACCAATAGGTCCATAATGTTTTATTTCTGAATTAGTTATCGCATCAGTAAGCAGATTTTGAAGGGCTTCAAATGCTTTATTATCTGAGGAAATGTTAAAATCCCCCATTAAGACAATTGGAAGTCCATCCTCATTAGTAATTTCTTTTATTTTATCAGCAATTAAATACATTGATGCAATTTGTGCTTTTTTGCCAATATGATCAAAATGAGCATTAAAAACCCAACAAGTCCTGTGATTCTGAAGGTTTTCAAACAAGCCATAGGTACAGATTCTTTCCATTGAGGCGTCCCATCCTATTGAAACCTTCTCAGGAGTTTCTGATAGCCAGAAGGTATTACTTTTTAAGACTTTCAAATTTTTATTATTATAAAAAATAGCACTGAACTCCCCTGCCCTTTTTCCATCATCACGGCCTACTCCAATAAATGAATAGTCTGAAAGGCATGAATCCATATAATTTAACTGATGTACCAGACCTTCCTGGGTGCCTAAAACATCCGGTTCATAAAAACGTACCAGTTCAGCTAGTTTTACTTTCCTTTGGTGCCAGCTGTTTTCATTTTCGTTTTTTGCATCATAGCGTAAATTAAATGTCATGGCTTTTTTTAACTGCCCGACTACCTGTGTATTAAAAATAATAATGAGAAGAATACTACTTAACAATAATTTCATGGTTCCTGATTTTTATTCGAAAATAATTAATAATATGAAGAAGGCAACTAATTTATAAATAATAAATTAGGGTAATCGAAAAAATTGCCTTTATTTTGTAACCTTTTTTAAAAAACAAAGTATTATTATTGTAAAAAAATTTAGAAAAGTGCATCATTAGCTGATAACTTTCGTCTTTGCTTTGCGTCCTATTACCATTAACCACTCAATAGAAACGCATTAATTATACTATTTTATGAAAAAATTGCTTTTTACAGCTGTGCTATCACTGTTAGCATCGGTTATCTATTGCCAGGAAATTGAAAAAAGAACTTATCAGACAAAATTTACCAGCTCACCTCCTGAAATTGATGGATTAATGGATGATTCGTGCTGGAATCAGGTTGCCTGGACAGGTGATTTTACACAAACCACTCCTTACGAAAACCAGGCTCCTACTCAACAAACCGCTTTTAAAATATTGTACGACAATAACAACCTCTATATTTTTGTTCGCGCCTATGATACTGAAGCAGCTAAAATCAGCCGCATTATGTCGCGCCGCGACGATTTTGACGGAGATATGGTGGAAGTTAATATAGACAGCGATTTTGATAAAAAAACAGCTTTTTCGTTTACTGCAATGGCCTCTGGTGCCAAAGGTGATGAAGCAGTTAGCCTTGACGGTAACAATTGGGATGGCAGCTGGAATCCAATATGGTATCTAAAAACAAGCATTGATGATAAGGGATGGAATGCCGAAATGAAAATACCATTTACCCAGCTCCGTTTTGGAAATAAAGAAGAACATGTGTGGGGAATCCAGATGATGCGACACTTATTTAGAGATGAAGAGCGCTCCCTCTGGCAATTTATCCCAAAGGGTTCACCGGGATTTGTGAGTTACTTTGGTGAATTACATGGCATAAAAAATATTAAACCCAAAAGGCAGATTGAAATAATGCCTTATGTTGTTGCCAAAACAGAATCCTTTGAGAAAGAAGATGGAAATCCTTTTGCAACAGGTAGTAAAAGTGGACTTTCTGCCGGAATTGATGGAAAAATTGGTATCACAAATGATTTTACCGTTGATTTTACCGTAAATCCCGATTTTGGGCAAGTAGAAGCCGACCCATCTGAAGTAAACCTATCAGCATTTGAATCCTACTTTTCTGAAAGAAGGCCATTTTTTGTTGAAGGTAAGAATATATATGATTATCAACCATCCAACACCTATGTGATTAATAATTTTGGGAGTGATAACCTTTTTTATTCAAGGCGCATAGGCAGATATCCACATAATTATCCCGATACTGAAGATAACGAATATGTTGATATGCCGGAGGCTACATCTATTCTGGCAGCAATAAAGCTTACTGGTAAAACCAAAAGAGGCCTTTCTATTGGTGTAATGGAGAGCGTTACAGCCAACGAAAAAGCTGAAATTGACAACAATGGCGAACGAAGGACTGAGAGTGTAGAACCTTTAACCAATTATTTTGTAGCCCGCATGCAAAAAGATTTTAATAAAGGAGAAACCGTTTTAGGTGGTATTTTTACTGCTGTAAACCGCGATATTAGTAATCCTGCACTAAATTACCTTCATACAGCAGCTTACACCGGAGGCATTGATTTTGAGCATAAATGGAAAGAACGCACCTGGTATGTTTCGGGAAAAGCAACATTTAGCAATGTTATGGGTGACAAAGAAGCGATTTTAAATACCCAGACTTCTTCGGCCAGGTATTATCAACGCCCGGATGCAAGCCATCTTTCTGTAGATTCTAATCTCACCTCACTTGCCGGATACGGTGCCACTTTTGCCTTAGGAAGAAGAGGGCAAAAAAAGATTCAATTTCAGACAAGTTTAACTTTTCGCACACCAGGGCACGAGTTTAACGATGTTGGATACATGCGTTATTCAGATGTTATCCACCATGGTACCTGGATGGGATATCATATCCGAGAACCTTTTAGCATTTTCAGGAATTTTTATCTTAATTTAAATTACTGGATGTATTGGAATTTTGAAGGCACTTTGCTCTCTACCAATACAAATGTTAATTTTAATGCTCAATTTAAAAATAAGTGGCGCATCAACTGTTCAATATCCCGAAACAACAATAGTGTATCTACCATTATGTTGCGTGGGGGACCATCATTTTTGGTACCTGGAAATATAGGTGCGAATGGAAATCTTAGTACAGATAATTCAAAGAAGTTTTCAATGTACCTGGGCACTTATCAAAGATATAATGATAAAAACAGTGGATTTTATCATGGTGCCTGGACAGGAATTACCATCCGCCCGATGAATTCACTTTCTATATCCTTTGAGCCCGAATACGGAAAATCATTTGATGAGCTGCAATATATTGAAACTATTGACGCTAATGGTGAAAACAGGTATATTTTTGCCCAGCTTGATCAACATACTTTATACTTTACATTAAGGCTAAATTATACCATTACTCCTGATTTAACCATTCAATACTATGGCCAACCTTATATTTCGTCAGGAAATTACACAAATTTAAAACGAATTACCAAACCTCATGCAGATAATTACGAAGACAGATACCATACTTTTACTGCAACTGAGGCTATATATAGTACTGTAAATGAGCAATTTGATATTGATGAAAATAATGATGGAAACGTTGATTACAGTATTGAAAACCCTAATTTTAATTTTAGAGAATTTCGTTCCAACCTGGTAGTCCGTTGGGAATATAAGCCTGGTTCAACTGTTTATCTGGTATGGTCGCAAGGCCGATCCAGTTCCGATTCGCATGGTAGTTTTAACTATGGTGATGATATGAGTAAATTATTTGGTGTTCAGCCTCATAATGTGTTTTTAATCAAACTTAACTATTGGTTTAAATTATAATAGTAACTTTAAACAAAAAAAATACCTATTACGGTATTTTGGGCAGAGGATTTGGTCTCTGCCCTTTTTTATTAAGTTATGCTAGTTGAAAATATGGGGAAATCTCTTATTTGAATAACTCAACCAATCCCCAACCACCTTTTGCATTTACTCCAATTATTTTATCCGAAAATACATGCAAATCATATACATCTGAAATAATTCTATCGTTATTGTTATCAATCAAATGGCATACCGTTGGGCCCGTCTTTACTTTTGCAATGCCGTTTTTAAAATTCTCAGCACTAAAATACTGCGGTGGGATAATCACCGCTCCATCTAAATCAATATATCCCCACTTTCCGGCTTCAGAAAACGCCATTAAACCATCACTATACTCATATAATTCATCGTACTGTGCATTTAATATAATTTTTCCGGTTTTGTCAATCAATCCTATTTTCCCGTTTTGTTTAAACCTTGCATATCCATTATGAAAAGCATATACTATTTTTTCGGTGTATTTAGGCGTGATTACTATTTTAAAGTTTTCATCCATGAAACCCCATTTCCCTTGAATTTTGACACCAGCCAAACCTTCTGAAAAACCCCAGAAATCACTCATAAAAGGAGCTTTAAGTATATTACCCGAAAGGTCTTTTATTCCATACAGGCCTCCTTTTTTATAAGCTAAATAGTCATCATTCATCATCTGCATATCTGAACTTCCTTCAGAATTTATTTCTCCTTTATTATTGATAAAATAATTTAAATCATTTAAGCCAATTAACGCTTTTCCTTGATAAAAATAACCCGCAGAAGAATATTTAGGTTCGATCTCAAATTTACCGCTTGCATTAATGTATCCATACTTATCATTTTTTTTAGCCGCAGCTAATCCTTCAGAAAAACCATAAGCGATATCAAATTGAAACGGAATAATTACCTTACCAGCTAAATTAACATAGCCCCATTTTTCGGTATCATCAGCTACAGGATAAAATCCGTTATCTGTTGGGCCAAAACCCATC
>JARGGF010000459.1 GCA_029210905.1 Bacteroidales bacterium
CATGGCAATTGCCTGGGTACAGGGGATATACAACAGGGCAGTGGAGCCCTTTATAAAAACCTCTAAGGGCGAAAACCTTGACTATCTTTAACCTAGATCTTATTTTGAACTATTAATTGGTATATTTCTAAAGCGCTCTTTAATTTGTATCGGCAAATGCAATTTAACCTGAATAATAAATAAATATAAATCTATATATATTAAATAATCAAAAAATACAGCTCCTTTAACACGTATTTGAGTATAATCACAAAATACAACATGTAACTTTTAATTATTTGTATTCTTTTGTTATCTTTAAATTTTTAAAATTCAATAGTAATTAAAATCTAACTTATGAAAATGAAAGTTTTAACATTAGGAGTATTTATGTTAGTGGCAACATTTGGTTTTGCACAGCATTTTGAAGCAAAACTAAATCCGATTGGTTTAATATTTGGAAGTATTCCAGTATCTGCGGAATATGTAATCAATGATAACATGGGTATTGAAGCTACATTAGCATATTCTTTCTCCAAAGGCGATTATTATGATAACACTTCAAAAGCAAGTGGTATCGTAGTTGCAGGTCTTTACAAATATTACTTTAAACCTCAGGATGGTGGCGATGGTTTTTATGCATTTCCATATATTAGGTATGCAAGCAGAAAATTCACATTTAACGATGCAACATATGGTGATGTAACCTCTACATACAAAGCATTTGGAGCAGGATTTGGACTTGGATATAAATGGGTTGCCACTAGTGGATTATTAGTTGATCTTGGTGCAGGAGTTGGTAAAAACTTCTCTGGGGAGTTTACTTATGATGATCCAAATTACACAGAAACTACGAGTATTACTATCCCAATAAACGGAATATTTAGAGTCTCAGTTGGATATAGATTCTAGAAATCTTACTAATTTTAAAAAAGGATTTTGAAATTAGTTTTCAAAATCCTTTTTTATTGTTAAATCATTGATATTTTAAACAAACTATATTTACAGGCCTTTTGCCCTCAGGTAAGATTCAGGCCAATCAATTTCGATGTTCAAATTCTGTGCTGCATGCAATGGCCAATGTGGATCTGATAGTAAACCCCTCCCAATAGCAATCATATCTGCTTTATTTTCCATCAGTGCCTTTTCGGCAAGCCCAGGATCTTCAAGCCGCCCAACTGCAATGGTAGGTTTCCCCAGTAATTTTTTTAATTTAGCTGCGTATTCGAGCTGATAACCCGGGAAAACATCATAATGCTCCTTTTCAATTGTTCCACCTGAACTCACGTGCAATACATCAAACAAGTTGGTAAGTGGTTTTAACTGGCTTGCCAAAGTTTCAGGATGATTTCCTCCGGGATGATATTCCTCACCAGACACTCTCAAAAATATAGGTGCTTCTGACGGGAAAGAGGCTTTGACTTTTTCAAGAACTTCTTTTAAAAAAAGTGATTTATCTATACCGTATTTATCATTACGCAAATTAGAAATCGGAGATAAAAATTCATTGATTAAATAGCCGTGTGCACCATGAACTTCAACAAAATCGAAACCAGCTTTTTTTGCCCGCAAGGCAGCGCTTCCAAATTTTTCAGTTATTTCAATTATTTCAGCCTCAGCAAGTTCATGCGGAAGTGCATACTGACCACTAAAGGCCAATGAACTTGGAGCAACTATAGCCTCATCCGTAACCTTTGATTTTCTGCCTGCATGGGCCAATTGAATACCAACGTTTGCACCATGATTTTTACATGCAGCAACAATTTTTGCTAAAGGTTCAATATGTTTATCATCCCAAATGCCCAAATCATTCATGGATATTCTGCCTCTGGGTTCAATAGCACTGGCTTCAATTATAATTATTCCAACCTGTCCAATAGCACGCGAAACGTAATGTATAAAATGCCAGTCATTGGCTATTCCATCTTTAGCCTGATATTGGCACATTGGTGGCATCACAATCCTGTTCTTACTTTTAAGGTTCTTTATTTCAATTTTATCAAATAACATTTCTTTTGTTTCTTTATGTGAAATATTTGGCTAAAGTAAGCATAAGCCATTTTTACTGCAAGATTTATGCAATATTCCGAAAAAAATATTTTATCAAATAGATTAAAGGTTAAGTAAAAAAAATGAAATCTTTGAAAAAAGTTTCATCATCTTTGTTTAATCGTATTAGCATCAAACTAAAATTATTTAGAATTGATGCGTACCAGTTTTAAAAAATACCTTAATTTTAATTTTTATTTTAACACTTATATTTAATAAAACCTCAAAAAAAATTGATCATGAAAACAAGGAAAATTTTACAATGCGTATTTGTTGCACTTTTAAGTATTTCGTTTTTATTTGCTGGTAATGTAAATGCACAGGATGAAAAATATGGCGATTTAGAGCGACCTGCTAATGTTGGCGACAGTGACTTTGATAATTTCAAAAATAGTTCTTTTGATGTTTATTACAATGTTGGAAAATTGGATGTTAACCTGAAAAAAGTTGAAACAAATTTAATTTCTTACAAAGAAAATCCTGACAATATTGATTTTGCTTCACTTAGGGCTGACATCAAATCTCTTAATGAAATTAATGCTGCAATTCCAAAATTGCAAAGTGAGGTAACCTCCTTAAAAGGCAAATCAGAATCTATGGTTAAAGGTGCTAAGGATTTTAAACCCAAATTAAAAGCTCCAAAGGCAATAAAAAACACCAATCAATCGGTTACTGCCCTTGATAAGGCAAATGACAGGATGAAAACATTGGTTGAAGACCAAAAAGCAGCGTTGATGACAGCAAAAGAATTGCTTGGTGAAGAAGAAGAGGAATAAGCTGAGAAACAAGTAAAATATTTTGTAATAGCCCCGGCACTTACCGGGGCAATTTTCTTTCAAAATCTTTAAAATAACCCTTCTAATTATTTAAAAACTCACTTTGGGTTCTTTCTTCGAGATAAAAAACATCATAAAGTATACCTTCTTTGTCGTGTTTACCTATTTTAAGAAATTTACCTACTTTTCGTCCAAATTTTGCAGCTTTTTTGCTAATTACCTGCTTTTTTAAAATTTCAAATTCCCGCACCTGATCTTTTAACAAATAATATTCTTCTTCAATATCTGCAATTGAATCGGCAGTGAATGAAATAACTACTTCATGTGGTTTTTTATAGTCCAGACTGTCGTAGGTTATTTCTTTTATTGGTATTGTATTTTCAACTTCTCCATCAAAAACAATTATAAACTTAGCTTCCTCCAGCTTGGTGTAAATTTTAATTCCAGCCTGTCCCCATAAGTTCCCCATTATCAAACTTAAAATCAGTACAATAAGTATTTTTTTCATTATTAAAAAATTTAGTGTTTTAAAAACATTACATGTCTATTATTATTTCAAAAACAGATTATAAGCATTATTAATTTTAAGTGCTGAAATCCTTATCCATACTCTTAGCACTCAAATCTCATTTCTCATTTCTAAGATCTCAAAACAATATAATTAATAACTTTTCTTAATAGATTTCCCAGTACTTTCTTCCATATTCCTTAAATCAAGATTAGGTTTTAACAACCAGTAGCCATCAGTAAATTTAATGCCATCCTGCGATAAATCAGGTCCATAATACATGAATTGTCCTTCAAATTTTTTATGCGAAGGAGCCAAATGATCCCAAACAATCATCTCTAATTTGTCATCATAGCGAAGCATCATTTTTGCTTGTTTGGCAAATTCAAAAATGAGGCGATTTTGCAATCCTTTTTCCATTTTAAAAACAGCTGGCCCTAAAACAAGTTTATCCCCTTTAATATAGAAACATTCCACGATCTTTCTATTTGTAAAGTTATTATTTCCATCCCAACCCAGTAGGGTATAAAAGGTTTTTTCCCCGGATTGAACTGCAACAATAAAATAATATAAGGCACCAAACCAGTTATCCATGTCGAGCTCTTTAAACTCTGGTTCTTCTAATTTATCAGATCTATCTTGTAGCTTAAATAATTTTAATTTTTCTGATTTTATATCAAGATATTGAATATAAGCATAATATAAATATTCTCCATTTTCTTTCGGCAGGTTCCAATTAATTATTCTTACCTGCCCATCACTGGCTTTAAGTTTTGAAATATTTTCAAGATTATCAAATTGGTAATCAAAGGATTCTCTATTTGATAATACTTGGTCAAACAATTCAACTATCCTGGCATTTATTATTGTTCGCTCACTGTCGAATTTTGCATTGATCAAAGCAGCAAAATGATTCTGAAGACTGTCTTCTATTGACTGAATTTCTTTTATTTCCTGCCCTCTAAGAAGAGAATAGCTCATTGCAAAAATGAATATGAGTATTGAAAAAAGTCGTTTATTCTTCATGTTTTTATTTTTGTGCGCTATTGGTATCAAACCATTTTAATTAAAACGAAGGAGTATGAAATTAAGTATTATTTTGTTTTTGATAAAATTACGATTTCAATCAGATTCAACGCTTATTTTTCCTGGTTTATTTTCTTCATCAATTGTTCTATTTCAGTGATTGCCATCCTTGAATTAAATCCAGTACCTGAAGTTCTAAACTGTTCATCAAGGTTTAAGAGATAATCCCGCACTTCTTCACTGATTTCAAATTCTTCGTATACCTCATTTACCTCATCCTTAAGCATATCCAAATGATTTGTTTCTTCAATGTGGGCAGCAAAGTTTTCAGGATCAGTCCGTAGTTGCTCCAATCGTTTGCTATGTTTCTCCAGGGATGCTAATTTTGTTTGAGCTATGCTCTCATTGTCTTTCCTGCTTTTAATTAAAAGCATTTTCTCCTTATTGGCTAAATATTTGACAATTAAGCTCTTGTATAATTCAATCTTTGCTTTTCTTAGTTCAATTTCATCGAGATAGCCCTTTACAATTTCATCACACTTCTGAACAACATGATAATCAAGCGATTTATTCTCTTCCAGGGCCCTTATTTCCTGATACATTTTCAATTCCTCGT
>JARGGF010000045.1 GCA_029210905.1 Bacteroidales bacterium
GTAAACTCTGAATCACCGGACCTTTTGCCGAACTTAACCGCCGGAAGGGCATTAACACTCAGCCTTGCAACTATATTCTCTACTGCATCATGCTGAAAACCTGAGACAAGTATCTGACCTCTTATCGACTTGGTCTTGTCATATTCCTCGTTCAGTCTTTCAAGAATTGCTGTAACTACAGTTGTTTTTCCTGAACCAGTACCACCGGCAATTCCAACAATTAACATAAAATTAATATTAAAATATATAAATTTGAAAAAAAAAGCGTTTATTTGCTTTGTTGGGTCAAATATATAAAGAAATAGAAAATGATACATCATTATGTAATGATTAAACTCAAGCAGTTTTCGGGGAAAGAAGAAAAACTGGAAAAAGTCGATGAATTAAAAAACAGACTTGAATCATTACCGCCTGTAATTAAGGAAATTAAATATTTCGAAGTTGGACAAAATATAAGTGAGTCGGAAAGGGCTGCTGATCTTATACTAATTTCCAGATTTAATTCGTTAGATGATTTAGAAGCCTATCGGATACATCCTGATCATAAAAAAGTGTTAACTCTGATTTCGGAATATGCCGAAAAAGTAACTGCAGTAGATTTTGAAAAATAGAAGATTAAAATCTTTGACTTGAAACTGTATTATCAAAAAAAGAAGATATCGCCTCCGATTAATGGAAGGAGGTTTGCTGTGGGCGACATTCATGGGTGCTACAAAACCTTCCGTTCCCTGGTAAGAAATAAGCTTGAACTTCAAAAGAATGATCACTTATACCTTTTGGGTGATTATATAAACAAAGGGCCAGAAAGTAAAAAAACCTTAAATTATATTATTAATCTTATAGAGGAAGGTTATAAAGTATACCCTTTGCGGGGTAATCACGAAGAAGAATTGATTGATGCTGTTAGAAATGAGCCTAGAATTGTAAAGTGGCTGCTTCGTAGAAGTACTGATTTACTAAAGGACGGAAGGGTTCGCCAGAAACATATTGAATTTATTGACTCTTTACCATATTATTATAAATTACCCGATTTTTACCTGGTTCATGCAGGATTTAATTTTAGTTTAAATAAGCCATTGAAGGACAAAAGTTCAATGCTTTGGAGGCGAATGCCAGAGCGGACTACTACATTTGGAGGCAAAAAAATAATCATTCATGCACATCAGCCACAGGCACTTGAAATTATTTTAAGCAGGGTATTAAACAGATCCAAGATAATTGGATTGGATAATGGCGTCAACTATATTAAAAGGCATCGGTATTATGAATATTCTAAAATGGGACACTTATGTGCCTTAAACCTTGATAATTTCGATCTAATTGTACAGCGCAACATTGAGACAAGTGCTACAGTAAATGTTTTAAAAAGAAAGAAACAAAGTGCCTGATTTCTTTAAGTGACATCTACTTTTTCTCGCAGAATACTTCTATGTACTCCTATAAAAATTAGAAATAAGCAAAATACCAGAAAAAAATGGCTTAGATCGTTCATGTTAAAAATTTTCCCTATTGAAATCCTGTTTCTGTGCATCAGGGCAGGAAAAATTGCAAACACAATACCAAGCATAATGAATAAATTTTCTAGTTTGCCTGACTTAAATAATTGATAGGTCATGATTGGAAAAACCAGGCCGAGTAAACCAACAGCAGTGTTAATTTTCACAGTTAAAAAGTTCATGAAGTATGCAGCAAGTAGCACATAAATTATGAATTGAATTTTTATTGAAAAGACAAAAAAATCACGCATTCTTTTTTCTTTAATATAGGATGAAGAAGCGAACTCCACAAAAAAAACTGAAATTCCGGTTAATATCCAGGTGATAAAATGCAATGATTTTCCTGTATAAAGATATAAACCATGAGCAAAGGCACCTATTATGCTTGACAAACCAAGAAAAAAGAAGAAGTAGGAGTAGTATTTGTGATGTTTTGTGTCTGCTACTTTTTTTAAAATATAGAAAAAATAAAAACTTGCAATTGCTAATATAATATCGCTAATAACAGTACCTGGTTCCAAAATTTGAATGCCACCAAACTCTACCATTTGTTTTTCCATGTCGCAAAAGTAAACTTTTGACTTTCAATTTACAAGATTATTTATAGAGGAAGTACAGTAAAAATCGCAGACATCTAAAATTCTACATTTGCAGCATTAGACCAAATACTTATCTTTGCGCAAAAAAAAATAAAATTTATAACCGGTGAATATTCTAATAGTAATTTAATATATAAACATGAAAGCTTATGTATTTCCGGGCCAGGGCGCCCAATTTGTTGGTATGGGGAAAGATTTATATGAATCATCGCCACTGGCCAAAGAATTATTTGAAAAAGCCAATGACATTTTAGGTTTTAGAATAACAGACTTAATGTTTGCTGGTACAGATGAGGATTTGAGACAAACAAAAGTTACTCAACCTGCAATTTTTCTTCATTCTGTAATTCTGGCAAAAACTCTTGGCGAAGCTTTTAAACCAGAAATGGTTGCCGGGCATTCTCTTGGAGAATTTTCTGCCCTGGTTGCCGCAGGAGCCCTATCTTTTGAAGATGGACTGGTTTTGGTTTCAAAAAGGGCTATGGCTATGCAAAAAGCATGTGAGATTAATCCTTCCACCATGGCCGCAATTTTAGGCATGGATGATGAAAAGGTTGAAGAAATATGTAATGAAATAGAAGAAGTAGTGGTTCCTGCAAATTATAATAGTTTGGGGCAGATTGTTATTTCTGGTTCTAATAAGGGAATCGATTTGGCGATTGAAAAATTAACTGCAGCAGGTGCAAAAAGAGCCATCAAATTAAATGTTGGCGGCGCGTTCCATTCTCCTATGATGGAACCAGCCAGGATTGAGCTTGAAAAGGCAATAAATGAAACCAATTTCTCTAATCCAGTTTGTCCTGTATATCAGAATGTTAACGCAGTTGCAGTAACTGATGCCAATGAAATTAAGAAAAACCTGAATGCGCAATTGACAGCGCCTGTCCGCTGGACTGCAAGTGTTAAGAATATGATTGCTGATGGAGCTACTTCTTTTACTGAAGTAGGACCGGGAAATGTACTTCAGGGTCTTATTAAGAAAGTTGACAGAACCATGCAGGTGCAAAGCGCTTAATAAGAAACATTAAAATAAAAAGATAAGGCAAACCTGCTATTTTTTAGCAGGTTTCTTTTTATGTTTATAAAAATTTCTTTTAGGCCTTCGGTCTTTACCAGGTGCATATTCGGGACTTTCTCCAATTTCTTTTGGCGTTGGCAGTTTAATAAGCTGCATTTCAATTAATTCTTCAATTTTTTGAAATTTACCCATATCTGCCTCATTAATAAAAGTGATTGCGACCCCTGATGACTGAGCTCTGGCTGTTCTTCCTACTCTATGAACATAGTCTTCAGCATCGCCAGGTACATCAAAATTAATTACAAGGTCAATCCCAGTAATATCGATACCCCTGGAAACAATATCAGTAGCCACTAATACCTGACTTTTACGGTTTCTAAAATCAAGCAATACCTGCTCACGCTCAGCTTGTTCCAAATCTGAGTGGATTTCATTGGCTACAAATTTTACATCTTTTAGTGTGGCAGTTATTTTTTTCACATTTTTTTTGGTTGCTGAAAATATTAAAATGCTACTCAAATCTTTACCTTCAACAAGTTTTCTGATTAATTGAACTTTGTTTTCATCATAAACCAGATATGCTACTTGTAGTATTCCTTCGGCTGGTTTCGAAAGGGCAAGATTTATCTCTACTGGGTTTTGCAGCGTTTTTTTTGCCATTGTCCTGATTTTATCAGGCATAGTAGCCGAAAACATCAGCGTTTGTCTTTCGGTAGGTAAATGCTTGATAATCTTCATAATATCATCATTAAAACCCATGTCAAGCATTCGGTCTGCTTCATCCAGAATAAGGTGTTTCAAATTATCAAATTTGACATATCCAAAATTTAAATGAGCAATTAACCTGCCTGGTGTAGCGATTAATATATTTGTACCTTTTAAAATTGCGTTTTTTTGGTTAGACCACGTGTCAGCATCACCTCCACCATATATTGCAACTGATGAAATATCCAGAAAGTAGCTAAAACCTTCAAGTTGCTGATCAATCTGAAGGGCTAATTCGCGGGTAGGCACCAATATTAAAGTATCAATAGAAGTGCTGGGCCTGGTCGACAATTTATGTAATATAGGTATTAAATAGGCCGCCGTTTTACCAGTTCCGGTTTGCGCACAGGCAATAATATCTTTATTTTCAAGGATAGACGGTATGGCATTTTCCTGTATTGGTGTTGCTTCTTCAAAACCCATCGATGAGATGCCTTCAAAAACGTCCTGGTGTAGATTTAGTTCTTTAAATTTCAAGTAATTTATGGATTAAAAAAGGACAAGACCCTAAAGTCTTGTCCAGCAGTTAAATGTAATATGGTTTTATCCAAGATAACTCTTAAGTAAGTTGCTTCTTGAGGTATTTCTGAGCCTACGAATCGCTTTTTCCCTAATTTGTCTCACACGTTCTCTGGTAAGGCCAAATTTTTCACCTATTTCTTCAAGCGACATCTCAGGCATTCCGATTCCAAAGGATAATTTAAGAATCAAACGCTCGCGTTCTGTAAGGGTTGAAAATGCCCTTTCAATCTCTTTGCTTAAAGACTCATTGATTAGTCCTCTGTCAGCAATAGGTGAGTCTGCATTCTCGAGCACATCCAATAAACTGTTGTCTTCGCCTTCGGCAAATGGTGCATCAACCGAAACATGTCTGCCAGAAACACGCATAGTGTCCATTACTTTTTCTTTTGGCAAATCAAGAATCTTCGATAACTCGTCAGCAGTAGGGCGCCTTTGGTTTTGTTGCTCAAATTCAGCAACTGCTTTGTTATATTTGCTTAATGAGCTTACCTGGTTCAAAGGTAATCTAACAATCCTTGATTGTTCATTAATGGCTTGCATAATTGACTGACGAATCCACCATACGGCATAGGATATAAACTTAAATCCTCTTGTTTCGTCAAATTTTTCAGCAGCTTTAATTAAACCAAGGTTGCCCTCATTAATTAAATCAGGTAATGTTAATCCCTGATTTTGGTATTGTTTCGCAACCGATACCACAAACCTTAAGTTTGCCTGTGTTAATTTTTCAATTGCCTCCTGATCGCCCTTTCTGATTCTTTGGGCCAACTCCACTTCTTCTTCTACCGAAATCAATTCATATCGACCAATCTCTTGCAGATATTTATCCAATGAAGCACTCTCTCTGTTAGTAATTGACTTTGTAATTTTTAACTGTCTCATATTCTCAGGATTATAATGGTTGCAAAGGTATGGCAAAACTCCGTTCAAGTCAATAGCCTACCTTTTTTGACCTTCTTATTTTATATTTATTAACAATTGTGAATACCCTAGTGATTGATTTACAGTGAAATAACTTTTTTTGCTGTTGATAAAAATCAACATAAATATTTGACGAAATGAATATTTCGTCTCATTATTGTTAATTATTTTGATTTGAAAAGTTACGCTCACCTCTCTATTATACGTAAATCAGTTTTTTTTGTTTCCAATTTTAAGTTTTTTTTTCTTTTATTATAGTTTATCAACATCAACCTTTTATATAGGGTTGATTAACAGTGAAATAAAACCCGGAAATTTGAGTTTCAAAACAAAAATTGCCCTCATTTTTAATTAGTATTCTATCAACTCGGGATCAATCTTTGGTAATTTGGTTTTTTCTTCAGTAGAGAGCGGAACTCCTTCAAGGTTAAGATATTCCAAATTGATTAAATTTTTGATGCCTTCAGGTAAACTTCTTAATTCACTGTTTTTACCAAGGTCCAGTTCTATCAGGTTCTGAAGGTTACCAATTTCGTCTGGTATTAATATTAGTGGATTAAAATTCAGGTTAAGGTACTGTAATTCAGAAAGATTTTTAATTCCCGGGTCTAATTTGGTTAATTGATTCCTTTGCAGATTAAGATCTTTAAGCTTACTTAATTTGTAGACTGCTTTTATTTTGTCTTCAGATAAATTGTTCCATGACAAGTTTAAACGTTCCAGCTTTATTAAATTAGCAAAACCCTCAGGTAAATCAGGAATTTTAGTCCTTGTTAGATTAAGGGCAAGTAAATTAGATAAATTTCCAATTTCAGAAGATAGGCTATCCAGCTTATTTTCCTCAAGATTAAGTAGTTGCAAATTTTTAAGTTTAAACAATCCAGAAGGTAGAAAACTTATAAAATTATTAGCTAAATTTAACTTTTGGAGCTTGGTCAACTTTATTATTTCATCGGGCAGTGTACTTAAGTTGCTACCACTTAAATCAAGTACATATACTTCATCGGGCATGGAAATAGCTTCCTGGAAAGATGAAAAAACCCTGCAGGTATCGAGGTCTTTATCCTTTAGTAATTTCTGTGCCTCTATTGCATTCGAAAATATTAAAAAGAAAAACAAAAGGTAATTGAACTTGGAATATAGAAATTTCATCTGATTATTTTTTTATTGATTGTATTAGGTAAGCCCCGCCTTCCTTAGCACTTAAAGTACTGGTGGAACATCTGCCAAATTATGTATTTATCCTCTATATTAAGTATACTTCATAATCATGTCTTTGTGTGTCAATAAATCATGATAGCTTGCCCTTAATATCGGGGGATGTTTCATAAATCTATTTCTTTTGATAATAACAATGGTTTTTCAGGATTAATTGGCAAGATTTTATTTAAGAATTATATAGCAAAAATCAGGCTAATTTTCTTAAAACGTTTTTAAATAGTAATTTCTTTCTTTTGTGGCATACAAAATTACATCAATTTTTGTTTCAGTGGATCAATTAATTTAGTAATCAGATATATTTTTATTCTTTTGCAAAAAAAAAATCACCGATGATTTCATCCAATGAACGCTCGAATCAACTGACTGGGTTTTTGTTTGCTTTTTTTTCAACTATTACATTGTCAGGAGGTTATATGTTTAGCAAAGCTGCATTAAATCAGGTGGATCTATTCCATTTTGGTTTCTATTGGTTTGGTTTTGCCACAGTTTGGAATTTTATTTTCATCTTTAAAATAAGAAAGAAAATTAAGCTTAGTAGTATCAGTAGAAAAGGGTGGCTTGCTATATTAGGAAATACATTTTGTGAAGTAGTTGGTAGTTCGCTATTTTATATAGCCATACAACAAATGGAAAATCCTGCAATTGTTTCATTTTTTGTGAACATGGGAGCTGTTTTTATTTTAATATTAGGTTACTTTTTTCTTAAAGAGCGGTTTAACCCGATTGAATATTTTGGTATTGGAATAACCCTTTTTGGCGTTTTCTTAATTAATTATCATACTGATTCGCGAATTGCAGGGTCATCAATTACCGGAGTTTGGTTGATAGTTGGCTCCACATTTTTTATAGCTTTAGCTATTGTAATTGCAAAAAAAGCAGTTAAAAGTATCCAGCCGGTAATTTTAACAACCGGGCGCATTGTAACCTTGTTCTTAATTTCGTTTTTGTTTTTAATCACTAATAATGAATCATTCACTGTACCTGCGTCTACTATAGTTAACACCTTGCTTGGATCATTTATGGGCCCATTTTTGGCCTTGCTCACCTCATATTATGCCTTAAAATATATTGAAGCTTCCTTTGTAACTGTAATTTCCAGCACAAAAGGATTTTTCTTGGTAATTCTTACCTATTTTGTTTTTTCAATACAGATATCTCATTATCAGCTTCTGGGTGGGCTTGCTACTATAGTTGGAATAATTCTGATTAGTTTAGGAAAGCGTATTTTAAAATTAATAACAACCAATATAATAAAGAAAGCGAATGCAGAAATTAGCTAAATCTGAATTAAAAGGATTTCTTTTTGCTGGAATTGCCGCTATAGCCTTAGCTAACTCTTTTATATTTAGCAAGTTGTCCTTTGCTGAACTTGACTTTTTTCAGTTTGGCTTCTGGTGGTTTTTGCTTGGTACTGCATGGAATTTGATTTATTTATTGATTTTTAGGAGATATCAACTAGCCTGGTCTAATTTCTACAAGTTACTTACAGGCCCATTGCTTATTGTTACCGTCTTGGAGGCAGTTGCCACAGCATTATTTTATTATGCAATTTTGAAGATGACTAATCTAGGAGTTGTTTCTTTCATTGGTAACATAGGACCAGTTTTCGTAAGTATAATGGGATTTATTGTTTTAAAAGAGTCCTTTAATCGTTTGCAGTTGACAGGAATTATTATTGCAATTGGAGGAATTTTTATATTAAACTACCAGGCCTATACAAAAATTTCCGACATATTGATTCCAGGTAGCCAATATGTTATTTTGGCATCGTTTCTATTTGCTGTTGCTGCAATTATTGCCCGTCGGCATTTTAAAATAATTGATGCTGGTATTCTTTCTCTTGTGAGGGCTTTGTTAATGCTAATGGGGTTTTTAATTCTAATAATAACATTCAGCCATTTTTCATCATTTTCATTAAAAACACTTGGCTATGTTTCAATAGGTTCATTTCTTGAAGTTTTTATAACTATAATATTTGCTTACATGTCCTTTAAGTACATTAAAGCCTTTAAAACCTCAATTACCATAAGTACAAAAGGTATATTTGCTTTAATTAGTGCATGGATTTTTTTGGGTTTAAAACCAGAATTAAGGGAATTAATTGGAGGATTATTAAGTATTGTAGGAGTAGTGCTTGTTTCAAAAGAAACCAAAAAAGATGTTTAGAGTTTGTATTTTTTTGAAAGTTTGTTTTGAGTTTATTTACGCTCTTCATTACTTTCAACGATAACAAAAATTTCTTCACTATCTTTTTTCATCAAATAATTCTCACGGGCAAATTTTTCTAGATTTTCGTTATTTGTTTTAAGTTCTTCAAGGTTGGTGGAATCTTTCTTTATTTTCTCAATATAAAATTCTTTTTCGTTTTTAAGGTTTGCTCTTTCTTTTTTGAGCCTGTTTCTATCGTACCAGCTGTTGGGATCAAAAAGAGCAATCCAGGCAAAAAAGACAGCTCCGGTTAGCAAAAACTTATTTTTTGCTATTGCTTTAATTGTTCTGTTTAATAGCTCGTTGTTCATGAAGGTAGTTTGTACAAAGTTAAAACTATTCTTTTATTGCACAAACTCTAACCCCCACTTATCATATGAAGAACCAGAACATCATCACCATTTTTTATTTGTGTTTTAGCCCTCTCTTCTTTTTTTATTAACTTATTATTAACCTTTGTCACTAATAAATGAAAGCTATAGTTCTTATAACTAATTAATTCTGCCAGGGTGATGACATCTTCATCAATTTCTTCGAGCCTGTTATTTAATTTTATTCGCATTTTAATTCTGGAAAATTAAAAATATCTATATGTTTGCATATGTCTTTAAATACAAGGCAAAATTAAATAATATTCGTCAATTTAATTATTTAAATTAATTCCAAATAATTAAAACGCTAGAAATCATAGTATAGCATGACAAAGGTCAGTAAAATTTGGTCAGCCTTAATAGCTGATTTCCAATAAGAATATCTAACTTTGCGTAGACAATGAACTACTAAATTATTATGAATATATGAGCGAAAAAGTTGTAAAAGAAGTAGATGAGGTTGTTATTAGATTTTCCGGTGATTCTGGAGACGGTATGCAGCTCACGGGAACGCAGTTTTCTGATACTTCAGCCATAATTGGTAACGACATAGCTACCTTTCCTGACTACCCAGCTGAAATCAGGGCCCCGCAGGGCACTGTAGGAGGTGTTTCAGGATATCAGCTACATTTTGGGCATACAGAAATACATACTCCTGGAGATTATTGCGATGTATTAGTAGCAATGAACCCGGCAGCCCTTAAAGCAAATTACGATTGGGTAAAAACCGGTGGTACCATTATTGTTGATGCCGATGCATTTACTGAAAAAAACCTGAAAAAAGCAGGTTATGATGTTAATCCTTTAGAGAAGAACAAGGTGGGTGATTTTCATATTATTGAAGCTCCCATTTCTCAGCTAACAATGGAGACACTTAAGGATTCAGGGCTCGATAAAAAGAGCATGATGAGAAGTAAGAATATGTTTGCTCTGGGAATGGCTTACTGGATATTCAACAGACCATTGAAGTATACGGAAATGTTCTTTGAAAAGAAATTTGCAAAAGTTCCAGAAATTGTTCAAGCAAATAAAAACGTTTTGAGAGCTGGTTTTAACTTTGCAAATACTATTGAAGCGCTAAGATCATACAGGGTAAGCCCGGCAAAAATTAAAAAGGGGAAATACAGGAACATGAGTGGCAATGTTGCTACTGCCTGGGGTCTAATTGCAGCTGCTGAAAAGGCTAAGCTTCAGTTGTTTATTGGTTCTTACCCGATTACTCCCGCTACTGAAATTCTTCAGGAATTATCTAACCGAAAAGACCTGGGCGTTAAAGCTTTTCAGGCTGAGGATGAAATTGCCGGTATATGTACAGCCTTGGGGGCTAGTTTTGCTGGCTCGTTAGCTGTTACTACTACTTCAGGTCCTGGTTTGGCGCTCAAAAGCGAAGCAATTGGTCTGGCTGTTATTACTGAATTGCCAATTGTTATTGTAAATGTTCAGCGAGGTGGACCTTCAACAGGCTTACCTACCAAAACAGAACAATCAGATTTACTTCAAGCCCTATATGGCCGAAACGGAGAAAGCCCTGTTGTAGTTATTGCTGCAAGCTCACCTTCAAATTGTTTTAAATATGCCTACAGGACTGCTAAAATAGCACTAGAACATATGACCCCGGTAATTTTATTAACAGATGGGTTTTTAGCCAATGGTTCAGAACCATGGAAAATTCCCCAGATGAAGGACTTGCCGGAAATTGTTGCTCCTATAGCAAAAGAGGGGAAGGACTATCTTGCCTATGCCCGCAATGCTGAAAAATTGGTTAGGGAATGGGCAATTCCCGGAACTCCTGGATTAGAGCACAGAATTGGTGGTTTGGAAAAAATGGATATTACAGGTACTGTTTCATATGTTCCTGAGAATCATGAAATAATGACTGCTAAACGTGAAGCAAAAGTTCAAAAAGTAGCAGATTATATACCTGAGCAAGAAGTATTTGGCGATAAGGATGCCGATATACTGATAATTGGATGGGGTGGTACATTTGGACATATTATTACTGCTATGGAGCAAATTAGGGCTGAAGGTAAAAAGGTGGCAGTTGCTCATTTTAATTATATCAACCCACTTCCTAAAAATACAAAAGAAGTATTGGGAAAATACAAGAAACGCCTGGTTTGTGAACTTAATGCAGGGCAATTTGCCAGTTATTTGCGGAGCAGCTTCCCTCAGTACGACTATTTGCAGTATAACAAAATACAAGGATTGCCTTTTACTATTGCAGAACTTAAACAGAAAATTGATATTGTTTTAAACGAGATATAATTATGGTAGAAACTAAACAATATACACCACAGGATTTTAAAAGCGACCAGGAAATTCGCTGGTGCGCCGGTTGCGGCGATATCGCCATAATTAGTGCTATCCAGAAAGCCATGGCCGAAATGGAGCACAGAAAAGAAGATTATGCAATCATTTCCGGTATCGGTTGCTCTTCAAGGTTTCCATATTATATGAATACCTATGGTTTTCATGGAATTCATGGACGGGCTGCAGCTATTGCCTCAGGAGTTAAAACAGCCAATCCTAAATTAAGTGTTTGGCAGATTACTGGCGATGGAGATGCACTAGCTATAGGTGGCAATCATTTTATTCATGAAATACGTAGAAATCTGGACATAAATATCATTCTTTTCAACAACCAGATTTATGGGCTTACTAAAGGACAATATTCACCTACTTCTGAATTTGGAAAGATTACTAAAACATCACCATTTGGAACAGTGGAAACCCCATTTCATACTGGTGAATTGACTATTGGAGCACAAGGTAAGTTCTTTGCCAGAGGGATTGACAATAACGTTAAATTGAATATTGAAATTATTAAAGCTGCCGATAAACATAAAGGTGCTTCATTGGTTGAGATTTTGCAAAATTGTGTGATTTTTAATGATGGAGCCTGGTCCTATATTACAGACAAGGAATTTAAGGAAGATCGACAGATAATAGTTGAACATGGTAAACCTCTTATTTTTGGGAAAAACAAAGATAAAGGAATTATCCTTGTAGGTCTTAAATTAAGGGTGGCTACTATTGGACAGAATGGCATTACCAAAGATGATATCTTAGTGCATAATGCTCATGATCCTGACCCAACGCTACACCTGGCGTTAGTGAACATGAGAAGTCCTGAGTTTCCTGTTGCCCTGGGTGTAATTCGTGATGTGGATGCACCAACTTATGAGGAATGTGTTGAAAATCAGATTAAAGAAGTACAGGCAGTTTCAAAAATTAAATGTGTGGAAGATTTAATGAATTCTGGAAATACATGGGTTGTTGAATAATGCCAAACAGTAAAAATATTAAACTTCCCTGGAATTTTTCAGGGAAGTTTTTTTATGAAATTTTATCAAAGAAGCCTTTGAATTTTTTATGAGGTACTGATACACAAATTCTGGAAAA
>JARGGF010000460.1 GCA_029210905.1 Bacteroidales bacterium
TAATGATATTGTATTGATATTCAAGCTTTTCCAAATAACCGCCGATATCTTTTTCTAATATCGACTCTATTTCGGTTCTGGATGTTTTTGATGATGCAATCAGTGACAGAATAGAGAAATAGGTCGTGTATTCCTTACCAAATTCTTCAATCAAAAGATTTTTACCTTCATCAATAAAATACGAATTACTCCTAAAAATCTCATTTAACATTCCTTCATAGCTTAGTTTCTTTTTGTCAACAAAATATTCCACATATTTTGCAACACCACCTGTAAAGATATAAAATGTCAATAAGTCCTTATTTGAATATTCGGGGTAATTTTCCTTCAAAATTAATTTTAAAGTATCAACATCAAAAGGTTTCAGAAAAATTCTTTCGGACGCCCTTCCGAACAAGGGTTCTTTTGAATTTTCGAAAATTTTTGTCATCAGTGAATAGATGGAACCACTTAAAACCAGATTTAATTTACTCTGTTCTTTATTTCGATCCCATATATCCTGCATTTCGCTATATATGGCTGAATTAATTGTGCTAAATTCCTGAAATTCATCGATAACTAAATTCAGAGATGTCTGTTTTGAATATTCAATCAGCAATGCGAATAAATCCTTAAAGTGCAGGATTTTTCCAAAAATCGGAATATTGATAGTCTGAATAATGCTTTGAAGAAACTCTTCACATAGCAGCTTTTCATTTTTTTTTGCAATAAAAAAATAGAGAAATTTTTCGTTTTCCAGTGATTTTAATATCAAGCGTGTTTTTCCAATACGTCGTCTACGCACTAAAACAGTCATTTCTGATTTCTGTGTCGAGCGTTTTCTTATATCTGACAGAACTTGCAGCTCTATTTCTCTATCGTAAAATTTCATGTAATTAATTTATTGTAACAAGTATTACCGTAATGCCTGTTACGCTAAATTATGATTTGTTTCTAATAATAACAAATTAATAGCTAACTATTTTTTTTATCCAAACCGGATTGAAATGGTAATTTGATTGCTGAAGGTTACTAGGCAGTGTTTTTTTTAGTGGATAAGCTCGAAAAATGCCTTTTGAAACACAATATAGATCTACAAAAGAAAACTTTCAGGGAAGAATACCTGGAAATTCTAAAAAAGTATGATATTGAATTCAAAGATGAATATTTATTTGATTTTCATGAAGATAGAATGAGATAATAATGTTTCGGTGCGCTCCGCCAGTAGTCGGACACGTGCACCTTGTTATACTTTTAGATGCATTGTGCTATAAATATTACGCGGCGCTCCGCCAGTGGTCGGACACGTGCCGCTTTTTTTGCTACAATCATTTGTTTTTTCCTATCTTTGAAAAAGGTGCAGAGCACCGTCAATATTTATAGCTAAAGGATCCAAATTTAATTGAAGGTGCAGCGCACCGAAACAAACAAAATAATGGCAAATACCTATTCTCAGTCTTATTTTCATCTTGTGTTTGCACCTAAAAACCGCGAAGCATTAATTCAAAAAGAATGGAAAGATGATCTTGAAAAATACATCACCGGGATTATCCAAAATTACAAGCATAAAGTATTGGCAATTAAGAGTATGCCTGATCATATCCACATTCTGATTGGTTATAATTTAAACCAGCTTATTCCGGATTTGGTTGAAGAAATTAAAACATCTTCAAATGCCTGGATAAAGAATGAGAAAAAGTCTAAATTTAAGTTTGATTGGCAAAAAGGTTATGGTGCTTTTACAAATTCCCATTCTCAAATTGATGATGTTGCAAAATATATTATGAACCAGGAAAAACATCACCAAAAGAAAACTTTCAGGGAAGAATACCTGGAGATTCTAAAAAGGTATGATATTGAATTTAAGGATGAGTATTTATTTGATTTTCATGAAGATGATAAAGGTTAGGCCCGTTTCGGTGCGCTGCACCTTCAAAAACTATTAGTTATATATTTGCTATAAATGTTGCGCGGCGCTCCGCCATTGGTCGGACACGTGCCGCTTTTTTTTATGCTAAAATATTTTTCTTTTGCGTACCTTTGAAAGGTGCAGCGCACCGATAATATTTGTAGCAAATTATCAATCACCAAAACTAAGGTGCAGCGCACCGTAATATCAACTCATAGAAAATATCTAATATTAATATATCAATTTGATATAACTATATACCATGAAACGAATTATCCTGATTTTTGCAACCCTAATCTTTGCATTATACTCCTGTAACAAAACGAACCTGGAAGGGAATTGGATAGAAACAAATAATTTTAAAACCCCTGTGCTTATCCAATTCTATGGCGAATTGTGTAATCATCGAAACTTGTCAAAATCCTCTGATTCAGTAAGATACAAAGTATTTTGGAATCAAATCACATTTCAAAATCAAGATACAACTCTGGTTTATAAATACGATTTTAATAATGATACATTAATTCTCTTATCTGATGACAAAAGCTACAGATTAGCAAAAAGTGAGAGGAAATGCTTTGTTGACGATTTGCTTGAACAATTACCTATTGAGATAAATATGCCTGAGGGAAATGGTTCGTTAAATACTCTAGATTGGGCTTATGGAATCATATATCTAGGTTATGAAAAAGAAAATCAACAACTGGAATTATATTTCAATGGAGAGAAACTCGATTCAATTTCAGGCATGGGTTACAAGATGCTCGCTTGTATAAAAGAGGAAATTGATTATCCTCGCTACAGGACAATTATTTTTGCGGACAAAAATGTGCCATATTCAGTAATTAAAGAAATTCAGGATGAACATAGAAAGGCAGGTTTGTATAAATTGAATTATTCTTTTAATTCGATTTATATGAATAATTTTCAAAACTACTCGTGTATAGCAAATAGAATTTTTGCAGGGTATCACACGTACCCTCTCTATTTAGATTCCTTTGATTTATACCCACCTCGTCCTCCAGATCGGTTACCTTTTTTATCAATTGAATATGAAATACCGCTTATACAACTTATCGATACATCCATTCTATTTGATGGCCGTCAAATAGTTTTTCAGGATTTGCACAAAAAAATGAGATCAGAAATAAAAAGAACTCATAATAAAACTGTTTTCCTGTATAAAGTTGATCCCAATGTGAAATATGGCCAATTTATAAAATTTTTGGACATGGCATTTCAAACATTTTTCGAATTCAGAGAAGAATACTCGCGAAATATTTATGGAAAACCGTATTATATTCTGTCAGATTCATTGAGCGATGAAGTAAAAGATAAAATTCCAATCTCAATTTTTGAAGTAGATTCGGTACTGCTTTCGATAATTAATTCAAGAGGGCATGGTTGGATAGATTAATTATTTCATTTGAATATATCCATCAATCCCCTCCAACGCCTCCAACGCCCCCAAATTAATACCAATATGCGGTTCTTTGATCTTAAAATCCTTTGGATTAATCCGGACAATTTTGGCCTGATGATGAATTCCTAACATCCTGGTTTTCTTTCGGATACTTTGTACATGAGGACCAGATCCAATTTCAAAAACGAGCATGGATTTTCCTTGATTCTGACTTAAATATTCCTGAAATTTTTTTTCTTGTACATCATTTCGGTCTGATAAAAAGGTATTGTCCCTAAACATATAAATATTGGGGCGGGACATGGCTCCACAATACGGGCAAGTGGGATAGTTGCCTTTGTTTGCATCAAGCATAATTTGTTGCGGATTGTAATTTATTTCCCAAATTTGGTTGGAACAGGGTTTGCTGCACTGAAAATGAAAAATTGAACCATGCAATTCTCTAATTTTGTCGGGTTCAAAACCAGCTTTTTGAAAATGCCCATCTATATTTGAAGTGTTGGCAAAATAATCCAATTCAAATTTTGCTATCCAGTTTTTTAAAATATTAAAGCCGTTATGTGGTTTTGTATCAGCGTAATTTTTCATTCGATTGCCGAAAAATGTCCACATATATTTCGGATTTTCAAGAAGGTTTTTGGGATTTACCACATCAAAAACGCTTTTGCCGGTTTCGCTCTCTACATTTCCCCATTGCCCGCCACTACCGCGATAATCGGCAAGGCCACTGTCAATGCCCATGCCGGCGCCTGTGTTGATTACCATGGCGTCAGCTGTTTTTAGCCAATCGTGGATGGTTGCCAATGTCATTTCTTGAATCATATCCATAAAGAAATTTGAACTTTTTTCATGAACGTAAATTAGTATATTAGAAATTAGTGTAATCGTATATTAGAAATTAGTTTATTGGTTTTTATTTGACAACGCAAGTTCTTGTATTAAACAAGTACACCAATAAACAATTATTCCCAGCTCCTGGATATCCGACTTCCGAATTCTGCATCATTTTCAATTTTTAAATAATTGTCGATTTCATGCTGTAATTCTTCCACATGCGAGATAATTCCAACTATACGGTTTTCTTTTTGTAGCGATTTCAGGCTTTGGAAAACGACCGAAAGCGATTCCTTATCCAATGAGCCAAATCCTTCATCCAGAAAGAAAAAATTATTCTCTGATTTGGTCACAGACTGAATATTATCGGCCAAAGCCAATGCCAGCGATAAAGAAGCCTGGAAAGTCTGCCCGCCAGAAAGGGTTTTTACACTGCGGGTTTTGCCCTCGTTAAGGTAATCACGAATGATAAAATCATTGGTATCAGTCAGTTCCAAACGTAATTTTTGACTGGTAAGTGCCGAAAAACGTATATTTGCAGCATTCACCAGATTTTGTAAATAAACGGAAGAAACATAATTGACAAAACCACTGCCTTTAAACAAATTTTTAAGAATTTTAATGTTTTCAGCGCGAAGACTTAACTGTTTGAATTCCTCTTGAAGCTTTTTCTTTGTTGCCAGCTTTTTCTCCTGTTCTAACTTATCTTTTTCGAGTGATCCCAGGCGCTTATTTTGATCATCAAGACTTCTTTTTAAGTCCTCCAATTCATGCTGGATCTGTTC
>JARGGF010000461.1 GCA_029210905.1 Bacteroidales bacterium
CCTCCACTGTAATTAGCCCATCTACCAAACAGCTTTTTAAAGATTTTGCAACAAAATATCCAACTACTGAAGTTATTTATTATGATGCCATATCCTATTCAGCCATGCTGGATGCCAACTTTGCCATGTTTAATCAGCGCATATTGCCTGATTATCATTTTGATAAGGCGGATTTGGTAGTTTCCTTTGGTGCTGATTTTTTAGGCAACTGGATTTCGCCAATTCGGTTTACAAAGCAATATAGCTCGAAAAGAAAATTGAGAAAGGATAAACCTGAAATGCTCAAACATGTTCATTTCGAGTCTACTATGAGTCTTACCGGCAGTAATGCTGATTATCGAATTCCAATAAAGCCATCAGAAGAAGGTGCTCTTCTCATTCAATTATATAACGCTATTGCAAAAAAAGCGGGTAAAGATTTGTTGCCAGCTGTTGATACCCAGGTTGATGTAGTTACTTTAGCCGATGAACTATGGTCCAGGAAAGAAAAATCTTTGGTACTTTCCGGTTCAAATGATTTTAACAATCAGGCGATAGTAAATGCAATTAATTATTTGTTGGGAAATTATGGGGAAACCATTGATATTCAGAATGCCCTAAATATTAAGCAAGGCGATGATAACCAAATGAAAACCCTTGTTGAAGAAATGAATAGTGGCAAGGTTGGGGCTTTATTTTGTTTAAATGCAAATCCGGCTTATGATTATCCTGAAGCAGATAAATTTGTTAGCGGTTTATCTAAAGTTGAACTCTCAGTTTCTTTTGATTCTGCTAAGAGTGAGACTGCTAAATTAACGGGATATGTTTGTCCTGATAATAATTATCTTGAATCGTGGAACGATGCTGAGATAAGTTCAGGTGTTTATAGTTTGGCCCAGCCCAGCATACATAAATTGTTTGATACGCGGCAGGCACAGGAGAGTTTACTTCAATGGGCAGGATTAGAAGCAGATTATTATAATTATATTCAAAAATACTGGGAATCAAATATTTACAATCAGCAATCTCAGTTTTTAAACTTTAAATCCTTGTGGAATACAAGTTTACATGATGGTATATTTGATACAAAATCCGAGTTAACTGTTACATTCAATACCTATAATGAAACAGTGGTAAGTGATGCTGCTGCTTCAATTTCAAAAAATAAAGTGGAGGGTATCGAATTATTTCTTTATGAAAATATTGGAATTGGTGATGGAAAAAATGCAAACAATCCCTGGCTGCAGGAATTACCAGATCCTGTTTCTAAAGTGTGTTGGGATAATTACGTTGCAGTTTCTTATTCATATGCAAAGGAAAATGGCCTTGAAATTGGCGATTTATTAAAGATTAATGATAAATTTGAATTACCTGTCCTTATTCAACCAGGTCAGGCAGATGGAACCATAGCAATTGCTTTGGGTTATGGACGAACAAATGCCGGACTTGCAGCTGACAATGTAGGTCAAAATGCTTTTGCATTAATAAATAATTTGGAAAAAAATAAAATTTATGCTGTTTCAGGTGTAAAACTTGAAAAAGTTGGCAAAAAGCACACCCTTGCACTTACTCAGGTGCACAATTCTATGGAGGGCCGTGATATTGTTCGCGAAACTACCTTGTTTGAATACAAGAAGAATCCTGCAGCCGGCAATGAAAGACATGCCGAAGTTGAAGAACATGCAGTTAGCCTTTATCAGAAACCTGAATTTAAGGGATTTCATTGGGGTTTGGCAGTTGATTTAAATGCTTGTACCGGATGCAGTGCCTGTGTGATCGCTTGTCAGGCTGAAAATAATGTGCCTGTTATTGGTCGCGAAGAAGTGATTAATCGAAGAATTATGCACTGGATGAAAATTGACAGGTATTATTCTGATTTAATTGAAAATCCGGAAGTCGTTTATCAGCCAATTATGTGCCAGCATTGCGATAATGCCCCATGTGAGAATGTATGCCCGGTGGCTGCCACTCCACATAGTAGTGAAGGCTTAAACCAGATGGCTTACAACCGGTGCATTGGAACTCGTTATTGTATGAATAACTGTCCTTATCGTGTTCGTAGGTTTAACTGGTATCAGTACACCAATAATAAAAAATATGGTCATACCGAAAATGTTGATTTATCGCGAATGGTGCTTAACCCTGATGTTGTTGTAAGGACTCGTGGTGTGGTTGAAAAATGCACCTTCTGTGTTCAGCGCATCCAGGAAAAGAAATTATTGGCAAAAAATGAAAACCGTGCATTAAAAGATGGCGAGATCAGAACTGCATGTGAACAGGCCTGTTCTGCTGATGCACTGGTATTCGGCGATTTAAACAACAAAGAAAGCAAGGTTTCAATTGCTTTTGCAAATGAACGCAACTACCATTTACTTGAAGAATTACATACTTTACCTTCAGTAGGATATCTTTCGAAGGTGAGGAATAATGATGAAAAAATAATGAAAGACGTTAATAGTTAATTGTTAAGGGATTGGGAAATATAATTTCGACTTTTGAGGATTTGGAATGTTGGAAAGCTTCTCGTGATGTAAGAAGGTTTGTTATGGGAATATTGAAAAAATTCCCCAGAGAGGAAATGTATGCCTTAACGGATAACATGAAACGAGCTTCTAGATCAATTACTGAAAATATTGCTGAAGGATTCGGAAGATATCACTATCAGGAGAACATTCAGTTTTGTAGAATTAGCAGGGGATCTTTACATGAAATTGTAGATCAACTAATTACTGCAAATGACGAAGAATATATCTCTAACGAAGATTATCAAAGGGGAAGAGAATTAGTTAATAAGGCCCTATTATTACTTAATGGTTATATCAAATATTTAATCAGAGCGAAAGAGCAATATAAAAACAGCGAAGTTAAAGAGGAGATCGGTATATATAACATAATAACAAAAAACATATAACTTTTTAAATAGAAATTATGTACGATACAAGAGTTCGTGGAATTCTAATTGAAGGCGATAAAACTTATCACCAGATTTCTGAGGATATTTCTGGGCCAGTTGAAAAAAAACCAAAAAAATGGTGGTACCCTGCCATGGCAATTTCCACCCTTATGTTACTAGGCGGTGTTTATGCCGGATATATTACTGTAACACAAGGCATTGGGACCTGGGGACTAAATAATTCTGTGGCCTGGGGATGGGCAATTGTTAATTTTGTATGGTGGATTGGTATCGGACATGCTGGTACCGCATTTTCTATCTTTTTATTAATACTAAGGCAAAAATGGCGGACCTCAATTAACCGTGCTGCTGAGGCAATGACGGTTTTTGCTGTGATGGCAGCCGGACTTTTTCCGCTTATTCACATGGGGCGTATCTGGTTTGCTTTTTATATTTTACCCTATCCTAATACCAGAGGGCCTTTGTGGGTGAATTTTAATTCTCCTTTATTTTGGGACGTTGTTGCAATCACCACTTATCTTATAACTTCTGCTACTTTTTGGTATGTAGGGATGATTCCCGATTTTGCCACTATTAGGGACAGGGCCAAAAAAGCAGGGTCAAAAATTCGTGAAAAAATATACGGGCTTCTTGCTTTTGGCTGGAACGGTAGCAGCCGCACCTGGTTGAGATTCGAAGCACTTGCATTGATTCTTGGCGGCCTGGCAGCCCCATTGGTTATTGCAGTGCACTCAATTGTATCCATGGACTTTGCCACATCGGTAATGCCCGGCTGGCACACCACCATTTTCCCTCCTTACTTTGTAGTCGGGGCTATTTTTTCAGGTTTTGCAATGGTGTTGACCTTGATGATTATTATACGCAAGTTCTTTAAGTTTCAACAATATGTTACCGATGGTCACCTGGATGCAATTGGCAGAATATTAACCTTTGTTAGTTTGATTATGGGTACTGCCTACATGACAGAGATTTTTATAGCCTGGTATTCCGGAAATGAATATGAATATTACACTTTCTTTGTGAATCGTATTTCTGGCGACTATTGGTGGGCATTCTGGATCATGTTTACTGCTAATGCAGTTGTTCCGCAATTTTTCTGGTTTAAAAAAATCAGGAAAAATATAGGAATTGTTTTTATTATCTCAATTATCATCAATATAGGAATGTGGTTTGAACGTTATGTTATTGTAGTAACTTCCTTATCAAAGGGTTATTTGCCTTCAAACTGGGCAGATTATTCCCCGACTCATATTGAAGTAATGCTTTATCTGGGAACCCTTGGGCTGTTTTTTGCCGGAGTTTTAGCATTCTTTAAATATGTGCCAATGATAGCTGCCAGTGAAGTGAAAAGTATATTAAAACCAACCAGTCATAAAGAGTAAAAAACTGACTTATGCAAAAAGATATTATTGGAGTATATGCTGATGAAAAACAAGTAGTTACAGCAATTAATCAGTTGGGTGAACAAGGTGTAAAAGTAAAGGACGTATACACACCATTCCCTGTTTTTGAAATTATTGAAGCTATGGGATTAAAAACCAGATTCCCTTATTTCGCTTTTGCTTTTGGTGTGGCTGGATTTGGTTTAACTTTTCTGTTTCTTTACTGGACATCTGTGGTTAGTTATCCCTTGGTAATTGGTGGCAAACCCTATTTGAGCCTGACTTTTGTTGTTATACTGTTTGTTATGACCATCCTGGTTACCGTCATCAGCTCACTAACTGCTTTTTTTGTCAGGGATAAAAAAGGACCTGGTCAGGTGGCGCAAATGTATCATCCCGATATTAATGATGATAAATTTGTTCTAGTGGTTACAAAAACAAGTAAAATGTCTGATGAAGATGCCTCTAAAATTACTGCTATTATCCAAAATACAGGGGCAATTGAAGTAAATGAAAAGGAAATTGAAGAGGCGCCTGCACATGTTGTTTACGGTGCTCATCAACCTCAAAAAGAGGCACTTGATATTGGTACCCTTCGCGAAAAGATAGTCAGTGCTGCAATTAAAATTTATAATGAGTTGGGTAATATGT
>JARGGF010000462.1 GCA_029210905.1 Bacteroidales bacterium
TTAAAAGCTATGGCGAAAATGCCATCTGATAAGGCAATTATTTTGCACTCGTCATCATTTAAAGGAATGCTGGCATATTTATTTCGGGCTATGGTAGATATTACCTTTTTATTCCGGAAAGTGTTTATTGTACAATTTTGAAATATTCCTTTAATTATTTTGATTTTCTTTTCACCTGAACCTTGGGCAAATGATTCATTAACAGGCCAATTTAAAAAGAGTACCGCAAAAAATATTAATGATATTTTAGAGGTAAATATCTTATAAATTAATTTCATAAGCCATTACCCTGTTATCAAAAAAAGTAGGAACCAATAATAATTTTTTTGAGCTAATGTATTCAATATCAGCAGCGTTTATCTTATTGGATTCGGTGCTTAAAAGTTTAATTTTAGGATTGGTTTTATCAATTAAATTTATGTTACCCAGCCAGTCTGAGATGATATAATGGTCCTTATCATTTTTAATTATGCCATCTATTGAGCCAGTTTCAGTGATAAAAGTTCGTACATGTTTGGTTTTCAAATCTGCCGATACCACATAATTCATGCAGCCTATCAGTAGGCAATTATTATCAACCAGCAGGCCGTTTGGCTGGAAAAGGTTCCCTATCCGCAGCCAGATATCAAATGTGTCATTCTTATATTGATAGATTATATTGTTTTCCATATCTGAAACAAATACGGCTCCTTCTTTATCTACAGCTACATCATTCAGAAATTTAGCTTTTTTAGCTTTGTGTTGTTTAATAATTTTACCTTGTTTAATATCTATTTCTACCAAATGATCAATGTCACTTACATAAAGTTTGCCGTTAAATATGGCCATACCTTTAGGTGCATTTAAGCCATTTATCCACTTTAAATTAAGTATTTTACCCTCAGTGGACATTTTAGTAATAAAACCATTACCATCTTTATCTGATGGTTTCCCATTCACATTTGAAACGTACAGGACATCATTTTTTTCATCATATATCACTGATTCCGGAGTGGCAAGCAATTTTTCTGACTCCCATACTTTTTTTAGAGATTGATGTACAAATGGATCTGGAGATTGTCCAAGTAGTTGATAATTAGAGAATAAGAAAAAAGAAAAGAATAATAAAGTTACAAATGCCTGCTTCATAATGGTTTGTTTATGTCTGTATTTCAAAATGGCTGATTAATATTAAATTTTAACATTAATAACGTATCTTAAAGGCCTGTCCCCCCTTTTGCTTTAAAATAACCATTTTGTATATTGAATTTACCTGATTTGAAACGTAAAAATACGTTAAAAAGTGCTAGACTGTTTGAAATAAAAACTTAAAATATGTTAAGAGTAAGAGAATATTATGATGTTATACTTTTAAATTACACTTGTAATAGTCAAGTAATAAGGGTATTAAACAGGATTGTTTAAATAGTGTATTTGATTGGAATGAAAAAATGAAGGCCATAATTTTGCAGGATTTTGGGTGCATTAACTTGCTTTTTTGTTTGAAATTTACTATGTTTGCATAACATATTATTATGTTTGCATAATATTTAACAATAAAAACCTAAAACATGAAAGTATTATTATGTATTGGCCATGTGCCCGACACCACTTCAAAAATAAAATTCACCAATAATGATACTGAATTTGACAAGAACAATATCCAGTTCATTATCGGACCATATGAAGAACTTGCATTAACGCGGTTGCTTGAGCTGAAAGAAAAAATAGGTGATTTGAATATCACTGCCATCAATGTTGGGCCAGCAGAAACTGAGCCGACTCTAAGAAAAGCTTTGGCTGTAGGCGCCGATGATGCAATCAGGGTAGATGCCGAACCAATGGATGCCTTTTTTGTGGCTAAGCAAATTGCAGAAGTCTACAAACAGGGTGATTATGATTTTGTTGTAACAGGTAAAGAATCAATTGATTACAACGGTGCCCAGGTTGGGGAAATGTTGGCTGAAATTCTTGAGTTCCCATCTATTTCAGGTACTTCATTTATTGATATTGAAGGAGGAAAAGCTAAACTGGAACGCGAAATTGATGGAGGAAAAGAAATTCTGGAGGTTGATTTCCCTTTTGTATCCACTGCCGGAAAAGGTTTTGCTATTGAACCACGTATTCCAAGCATGCGGGGAATAATGATGGCCAGAAAAAAACCACTTAATGTTGTTGCTGCTACTGAAGCTGCTGCAAAAACAAAAGTGACCAGGTTTTACTTGCCCGAACCTAAATCAGCATGTAAATACGTGGATGCTGAAAATGTAGAGGAATTGGTACGATTGCTTCATGAAGAAGCCAAAATTATTTAGAAATCAGTAAACTATCCTTAAAGTATACAATCCTTTAGGGTATTTATTAATCTTAAATCTAAAAAAATGTCAATATTAGTATATACTGAAAATTGGGAAGGCAAATTTAAAAAGTCTACCTATGAATTACTTTCCTACGGAAATGAGATTGCAAAAATGATGAATACACCATTAATTGCTTTAACAATTGGGAATGTAGACGATAATGAATTAAAAAGCCTGGGTAATTATGGTGCTGAAAAAGTGCTAAAAATCAGTGATCCCAAGCTGGACGTTTTTACCTCAAAATCCTATACCAAAGCCATTTATGAAGCTGCAAAAGCAGTTGATGCCAAAGTGGTAATTTTTTCAAATAATGTTTCAGGTAAAGCCATCTCGCCACGGCTTACTGTAAAACTAGATGCTGCCCTTGCCGCAGGGGTAATGCATTTACCAACCTCTACTGATCCTTTTTTAGTACGAAAAAGGGTTTATTCAGGTAAGGGCTTTGCTGATTACGAATTGAACGCAGATATTAAAATTCTTACTTTAAATACAAACTCTTTTGAAGTAATTGAAAACCATAAAGATACTGTTATTGAAGCTTTTTCTGTTCAAATAGCTGACAGCGATTTATCAGCCAAACCACTTAGTGTTGAAAAAACAAGCGGAAAATTACTGATTACTGAAGCTGAGATATTGGTTTCAGGCGGGCGTGGCTTAAAAGGCCCCGAAAACTGGGGAATGATTGAAGAAATGGCTGAAATTTTAGGTGCAGGAACCTGTTGTTCCCGACCAGTAGCTGATTTAGAGTGGCGTCCTCATCAGGAGCATGTTGGACAAACCGGAAAGGTTGTGGCCCCAAATTTATATATAGCCATTGGTATTTCAGGAGCCATTCAGCATTTAGCTGGTGTAAATGGCTCTAAAGTTATGGTAGCTATTAACACCGATCCTGAAGCTCCATTTTTCGAAGCTGCTGATTATGGAATAGTTGGAGATGCTTTTAAAGTGGTTCCAGCACTGAATGAGGCTTTCAGAAAATTTAAACAGGGCTCGTAAATCAGGTCTTCTATCTGAATAACGATGGAATGTCATTGGCACACTAGTGCAAGCCCGGACATGAAACACAGCCACGCTTAGTGCGTGGTTTTTTATTTATCCAGTATTTATAACCTATGGCTATACCAATAGATTCTGCCTGAATGTGATTAAGTGAAACACTGAGGTCGGACATTTTATTCAGGTAAAAATTATATTCTATTTCTCCACTTAACCAACTAAATTTATGCTGCCAGTCTGCCGAAGTATTGTAAATTGGTTCATCAAGATATCCTTCCATATCTGCCCAGCTTTTTCGAAAATGGAATGACGGTCCAATGGCAAGATATAAGGCATGCTTAAAGGATTTTGCTACCCTGAATTTTACCATAATCTGTGTGGCACCAGCCAGATGGGCAGCTTTGTCCAATAGTAATGCCTGAGATATTTTTAGAGCAGTATTACTACTTGCATAGGCTTCATAGGCCAAAATCAACCCTGGTTCAGCAGCTAATTTTCCATTTCCCGAAATATTTAATTTTAATAGTTCTGGCTGTGTATCAGTAAATTGGTAGCTTAAAGTACTCAGTTTAAAACTTATATTAGTTTGAGAGAATACAGAAATGCCGGATATTAAGATAATAATGCTGATAAAATATTTTAGAATGAAAGTTTTCATTGTTTTTTTAAAATCTGGTTTAGTAATGTTTTTAATAAATGTTGTTGCAAATATAGTGGTTTTCATTTTTTGATAATAATGTTTAAATTACCACACTTATAATCGCAAGTATTAAAACGATTATTTGCTGTAAAAAATTATAGTTGTTTGATGCATGCCCAAAAAACATTTTAAAATGAAATTAAAATTTATATTGATCCCTTTGATTGTCAGTACTGTTTTGTTATTTAATGATAAACCAGCATATAAATTATTTGACAATAAGGGAAAAGAAGTAAAGTATAAAAAAATGCTTGATGCATTATCTGAAGCGGATATTGTTCTTTTTGGCGAAATACATAACAATCCCATTTGTCATTGGCTCGAATATGAAATTTTAAAGGATTTATACAAGATAAAAAAAGATATAATAGTCGGAGCTGAAATGTTTGAGTCTGATAATCAGTTGATTATAAATGAATATTTGGATGAAAAATACGAGGCAAAGAAATTTGAAGATGAGATGAAATTATGGCCGAATTATAAGACAGACTATAAACCCCTTGTAGAATTGGTGAAAGAAAACAAAATTCCTTTAATAGCAACAAATGTTCCACGAAGGTATGCAAATGTGGTTTATCAAAATGGATTCGAAGGTCTTGCAGACCTTGATGATCAGGCGAAGAAATACATTGCTGATTTACCGGTAAAATACGATCCGGAACTCAAATGTTATAAAGACATGATTGAGATGGGTGACAAAATGGGAGGGCATTCAAATCCGAACCTTCCAAAAGCACAAGCGATTAAAGATGCCACCATGGCTCAATTTATATTAAAAAATTGGAAAGAGGGACAACTTTTTATCCATTATCATGGTGCCTATCATTCAGATAATTATCAGGGGATTGCCTGGTATTTATTGGATAAAAAACCTGATTTAAAAATTATGA
>JARGGF010000463.1 GCA_029210905.1 Bacteroidales bacterium
TTAATATCTAAAATATAGAAGAAATACAATTTTATGGCATTGCGCTATAACAAACTAACATGTCTGTATAAAAGAGTTGCAGTCTCACTCCCTAATGTTTTAGTCTCTAGTCTAAAATATTGTGCTTATAAAATTAACTAAAAAATCCTAAATCCGCAGAGGGTTCAAATGTTTGCAGATAATTTTGTTTAAAATCTGCCTTAACTTAGCATAGCGATCTCAACCTAGTTATTCTGGATAATCTGCCGAATAATTAATAAAACCCTCAAAATATAACATCCTGACCATGTATAATAATTATATATCATTCTTATATACAGATATTTACAATCTCTTTAAATGAAAGTAAAATCCTTCTATTTGGATTTTTGTCATTGGAGATTTTTATCAGGCAATTAAACCAATTACCACACCAATGTTCTAAAATATTACTGTACATCAAGCAGTTTTTAGTAAATTAGATTTATAACTAATTAATAAACTCATGAAAATGAAACTATCTTTTACAATTTTAGGGTGTATATTATATGCTTCGGTATCTATGGGCCAGGTTGGTGGAAACGAATTATACTCGACCGAAAAAAAGTCGTATGCAGAAATCCCCCGGGTGATAATAGCCAACGATAACACAATTACAATTGAAGCAAATGTGCTGTTGAATGCAGTTGCCGATTATTATGTGGCAATTTTTAATGTAAATCAGCTGGGTGAAACTGCTGAAAGTACTAACCAAATGATTGACAGTAGAATAAATAGTGCCAGATCTGGTTTTGTTCAATTTGGCATAAATGAAAAAGACATTTATATAGATATGCTCACATTTGTGCCAGAATATGAATACGAGGTTCAAAAAAAACTATTCAGTAAAACCTACAATGAAGTGCCAAAGGGTTTTAGATTACAGAAAAATATTCACGTAAAATATACTGATAGTAAGATGTTGGATAAATTGATTGAAGTTTGTGCAAAAAGTGAAATATTTGACCTTGTAAAAGTGGAGTACTTTTCAGCCAACAGCAAAGCTTACTATGATACAATAAGAATGGCTGCTAAGAAAATCCTGAAGGAAAAAATAAAGGACTTTAAGGAGCTTGGGATTGACACCGAATTAGCTTTTAAGCAAATGGGGGAGAATATTTTTGTAAAATATCCAGGTGAACAATATTCAAGCTATAAAGCATTTAATAGCAGTTCATTGGAAGCTTTAAAGAAAAACTCAGGAGTAACTCAAACCATAAAAAACAGTTCGTTTTATTACAATCCGGTTTCATACAAAGATTACGATCAAGTAATTAATCCAGTAATTACCGAACCTGTAATTCAATATGCAATTAGCATGAAATTAAGGATTGTATTAAATAAAGCAGTCGATAAAAAAAATGATCTGTATTTGATTACTCCAAACGGAGATTTAAAATTAATTGACAAATAACGCTTGAAATTCTGAACTCACTAAAACAGTTAGTTTGTAAAAGCAAATCGCAATCATGCATAACTTCTTGATAATATTGTTAAATTGTTTAATTGCTATATTGTTTAATTTCAGCAATATAGCAATTTAACAATCGTAATACACCAATTATCAAATAGTTGCGATTTTAAATTACAGATCAGTGTTTTACTGAGTTCTGAAATTAGTCTTCCATCACACCTGACAGGTTTTTATTGCGTAATATTCTTTCTACCGATTTTATAATAGATGAAAAAACTGAATTAGACCCTGAGTAACCACTCCACTTGCTCTGTCCAATTCAGAACCAAACATTGAATGAGGTATTGAATAAATAGCAAGTATTACAACTGCCGCTATTATTGTTAAATATCTACGGTCTTTTTTCAAATTCCCCAGTACAGCTATCAGCCAAAAAATAAATGCTATAAGTGTCTTATTATCAGTTAAATCCCAACCAAAAGGAACGCCAGTCCATAACTCTCCAAAAGCATACAATTGCACAACAGGGCCAAGTATCATTCCGCCCAGGGTAAGCGATCCCAGAGTTAAGAAGGTGTACCGTTTATAACGATCCACTTTCCAAATAGCAAATAAACCAGCAACATTGGCAAGCAACATAGAAAAGAACATAAAAAATACATGTGGCAAAAGTATAAAGTCAGGTACAGCACCCTTAAACCTGACTACAACAGGTTCATCTTTTTGTACAGGCACTATCCCTTTGTCTGTTGAAATTTCAATATAATACATTAATTTCCCGGCTGGTGGCTGATTAGGTAAATCTGCTACCATTTTATCACCTTCTTTTGCGAAAACCACCATTTTCCATACTTCGTTTTCAACAGAAGGATAATATTTATAGTAGAGAATGGCATTAAACTGCTCATCAATTGCCAATTCTATGGGCGCATCATCATTTCCACCACTACTGCGTAACAAGCGTAGTTTATATTCTTTACCATCAAGTTCAACTTTAACCCGCTTAGGATAAGTTGGGCCAGTTAATCGCTGATAAATTACTGCGGAAAGTGTTATAATAACCGCAAACAGCCACAATAAAAATTTTTTGAATTTAATGGTACGAAGCCATGATAAAAATCTTTTCATTTCGATTTAATCTAAAATATTATAAATCAACTATAAATACCTTTTTTTCTTCACTGCGAAGTACATCAACAGAAATCCTGTCACCAGGATTAAACTTTTTAAGGCGGTTCATATAATCATAAATGTTTTGAATTTTCTCTCCATTAATTGAGATAATTAAATCACCTTTTAACAATCCTGCTTTTTCTGCAGGACCATCTTTTGTAACACCCTCTACTTTTAATCCATTGTTATCAGTTGACGCAAAACCCGGCATAATTCCCAGGCGCACTTTCATCCCTTCGCGCGATGAAGTTTGTTTTTTAGGGCCAGATTCCTGAAAATGAAGCCCTTCCATTTGTGTGCTTAATTGTAGAACAAGGTCGGCTCCCATTTTTGTAAGTTTTTCCTGACCATCGAAATTTATAAATTCAGTATCATCAGCAGGAGTATGATAATCATTGTGCACACCAGTATTAAAAAATAAGACTGGTATATTTTGAGAATAAAAACTTGCATGATCTGACGGGCCGTAACCTTCTTTTGAAAAGGCCAGTTTAAGCGGGCTATTCTTCTGATAATCAGTTAACATTGTTTCCCATTCTGCTGCTGTTCCTGTTCCACCAACTGAAACTTCATTGGTTGTTGAATTTAATCTGCCTACCATGTCAAAATTAAGCATGGCATCTATCTTATTTAAATCCACCAGTGGATGATTCGCAAAATATTGAGAACCTAGAAGACCAGATTCTTCAGCACCAAAAGCAATAAATAAAATGCTACGTTTTATTTTTTTTGATTGAGCAGCCAATTTTTGAGCAATTTCCAATATAGTCGCAACACCTGAAGCATTATCATCAGCCCCATTGTGAATTGCAAGCGTATCCGGTTGTCGGGATCCACTGCCGGGTCCACCAATACCAAGATGGTCATAATGAGCACCAACTAAAATATATTCATTTTTTAATACTGGATCATTGCCCTCAATTACCCCGATAACATTCTGCGTTTTAAGTACCTGGTAATTAACTTCTGTTTTAATTTCAATTTCTGATTTACAGTCGAATGATATGGGTTTTCTGCCATCATTTAAAGTATTTTCTAACGCTGATATCGATTTATTTACAATTTTTTCAGCAATTGTCCTTTTTACCTGAATTACGGGTAAACCAGCCTTAACATCACCACGACCCATTTTAAGCGGAATTAGTTCATCTTGCTCATCCATTTTGGCCGGGGATACAAAAATGACTCCTATAGCTCCCTTGTCTTTAGCTGTCAATATTTTCGCCCGCTCATCAGCATAATTTGAGAACATGCTCATTCGCTGATCCAATTCGGGATGTCCCCTAAATATCACCACCCACTTATCAGTTACGTCAACATCCTGATAATCATTCCATTTCAACTTATCATCATTGATATCAAAGCCATAGCCTAAAAATAGAATATCCGATTTACTCTTAACATTCTCCGAGTATGATAGCACTGTGTATTCCTTTCCGGGCTCAACATCAGCCCCATTTATTTTGAGATAATTATCACCTGGTTTAACACCTGATTTAACATCAAAATATTGAAAACCATCCTTTGCTAACAATTTCAGTCCATAATGTTTAAATTCATCAGCTATATATTGTGCAGCAATTTTGGATTCCTCTGTACCCGGTTTTCTTCCTTTAAGCGAATCGGAAGCCAGAAAATCTATATGTTTGTATAAATCTTTTGCGGTTATTGCTTCCTGACCTGTAAGGTTATGGGACAAAAATAGTACCAATGATAAGGTAATAAGTATGTAAAATTTAAGTTTCATCATATATCGTTATTAATTTCAATCAAATATATTATCTTTTCGAATATCTGAAAATAAATTATTAAACCCCACTCAACAATTGCTAAGAATCTGTATTTCTCTGTTAATATACACATGGTAATCGCCAAGATACTTAAAGTCGTATTTCTTGTATAAATTAATTGCCCGTGTATTTTCAGCATGAACTTCAAGTTTTACTTGTTGTCCAAGCTTTTTTGCAAAATTCATAGTGGCTTCCATTAAGGGTTTGCTCAATCCTAGTCCCTGAAAATCAGGGTGTATTCCAAAATGGTGTATGTATAAACGGCGTCCATCAGTGGTCATCCATGAGCAACCAATCATTTGATTTGAGCCGGTTTTTTTCATTACCAAAAGCTTGCCCCCTATATTTATACTGTGTTCAATAATTTTATTGTCATCTCCCCGGGCAGCATTTCCAAGCCCGGTTAATTCCCACAGTTCAATTAGTTGAGTAAAATCGGAAGATTTGTAATCAACTATTTCGAAATCAATCATTTTTTATCCACTTTTTGAATTATCGTTGAGTTTTTTAACGTAGAGCTGAGCCATACT
>JARGGF010000464.1 GCA_029210905.1 Bacteroidales bacterium
GGATTACAAAAAATGATGTTTTAAACTATATTGGTTCAGGAAAGCAATTAGGCCTGGGCAAAAATAGTAGCATTGAGGCTGTTAAATCGAAAAATGTCATTAGCCGTGGCGAAAACTTTGAGCTAATTGAAATGGACCGCATGAGAAAACTCATTGCCGATCATATGATTGAGTCAAAAAAAACATCAGCCCATGTTACTTCTTTTATTGAAGTAGACGTAACGGATATCGTAAATTGGCGCGAAAAAGTTAAAGATCAATTTTTAAAAAAACATGCAGAAAAAATTACTTTCACACCCATCTTTATTGAGGCTATTGTTCGGGCAATTAAGGAATTCCCGATGATAAATGTTTCAGTGGATGGTGCTACCATTATTTTAAAGAAAGACGTTAATATAGGTATGGCCACTGCACTCCCCTCAGGAAATCTAATTGTGCCGGTAATTAAAAATACCTCAGAACTTAGTCTTTTAGGAATTACCAAAAAAGTAAACGATTTGGCAAATCGGGCGCGGAATAACAAATTAAAACCAGATGAAATTCAGGGCGGTACTTTTACGCTTACAAACCTTGGTTCATTTGGCAATTTAACCGGGACACCAATTATTAATCAGCCCGAAGTTGCAATAGTTGCAGTAGGTGCCATTAAAAAGAAGCCCGCAGTTATTGAAACACCTCAGGGCGACAGCATAGGGATAAGGCATTTGATGATAATGTCAATGTCTTATGATCACAGGGTTGTAGATGGAGCCCTTGGTGGCATGTTCTTAAAGAGGGTAGCAGAGATACTTGAAGATTTTGATACTAAAAGAGACATTTAATTTCTTTCATAAATCATAATGCTAAAACAACAAAAAATGGTGTCTATATCTAATATTAATAAGCAGAATTATTAATAATTTAAATTTACAGCGGGAATTTGGCCTCTGCTTGTCAATAAATCCAGTCCAATTATCAAAAAAAAATCTATTAATGTTATTTTTTGAGAGGCATAAAGTCCATATTTTATACGATAAAGAAGGATAGATTTGCAAAAAATCCCATTTTTTAAGCGAATCTGGCGATAATCAATACTTTAGTGAAATATTTGGAACATTAATTGCTACTATAAACAGAAAAGCATGAAAATTAAAGCATTTTATTAATTTTGCTTTTTAGAGGAGTTTTAATTATTTCACAAAATTTTCTTTTACTTTTTAGGAAATATATTGAGATCATGCATATAAATAACAGAATAAAACGGTTTTCCTTGAAATCAAAAATTATACTTTCGAAATTTGTTATCCTGATTATCCTGATCCTGCAATACGCACCAGAGGCGTATAGTCAGGGTAGTGGTGAAATGTTTTATATTGCTGATGATTATATTGATAATGAGAACTTTACGGGAGCAATCAACCTTTATCAGAGAATGCTTGACGAAGATCCTGATAATGCAGAAATAAATTTTAAACTTGGATTTTGTTATCTAAACACCGCTCACGAGAAGGAAAAAGCCATTGAATACATTCAAAAATCGGTAAAAAAACTTGGAAAAAGAAAAAAGAAATCAACCGAATTCCTTGAAGCCAGCTTTTATTTAGCAAAAGCATATCAGGCCAATTATAGGTACAATGAAGCGCTTAATCAATTTTTAGAAGTAAAAGAAATCACCAAAAATAAACAACTGCTTGAAATAATTGACTCCGAAATTCAAAAATGTAATGAAGGAAAATCCATGATTGAGAATCCTGTAAAACTTACCATTACAAATTTAGGAGATTCAACTAACTCAGAATATAGCGACCACAGCCCTATCGTAAATGCAGATGAATCGGTTCTAATATTTACGTCCAGAAGGCAAGGCCCCTTTAGCGAAGAAATGGACATTAGTGGTGAATACGATGAAAACATTTATATTTCATATAATGAAGAAGGTAAATGGTCTAGACCTCTAAGTATTGGAGATAATATAAACACTCCTGACCATGAAGCCTCCATTGGTCTTTCTGTAGACGGTCAAAAACTTTTTATCTATAAATCGGATGATGATGGCAGCATCTATGTAAGTGATCTTGAAGGCGATGTTTGGTCAAAGCCAAAAAAACTAGGCCCCACCATAAACACTAAATCAAGAGAAACTGATGCTTCGCTTTCAGCTGATGGTACCAAACTTTATTTTACCAGCGATAGAAAAGGCGGTTATGGTGGCCTTGACATTTATGTTTCCTATAAACTGGTTAATGGAGAATGGGGTGAGGCTAAAAACCTTGGCCCGGCAATAAATACGCCTGAAGACGAAAGAGGGCCATATATACATCCTGATGGCATTACTCTTTACTTTAGTTCAAGGGGGCATGGAGGACTCGGCGGGTTTGACATTTTCAGTAGTCATATTAACGAATTCGATACATGGACTAAACCTGAAAATATTGGCTATCCAATAAATACCTCATCTGATGATGTTTTTTATGTAACTTCAGCTGACAGGCAGCGCTCCTACTATGCATCAAGCAAAGAGGAAGGTTTCGGAAAAACTGATTTATACATTATTGGGCTAGAAGAAGAAGAAGTGGCAAACATAACAATCATGACCGGTAAAGTATATATTTGCAGGGGCAACCTGCCAGATGTTTCAATTACGGTACTTGACGCAAAAACCGATGAAGTTGTTGGTATTTATACTCCGAACTCAAAATCGGGAAAATTCCTGTTCGTATTGGCAAAGGGGGGACGATATAATGTGATTTTTGAGGCTGATGGCAAGATTATCAATGAGGAGCAACTTTACGTGCCAGAAAATGCAGCATATCAACAATTATATAAAGCGCTGCAAATACCAATAGATCCTCCGTGTAGCGATGAGGAACTAATGATGATGGAAAATGAGGAATTTGCAGGAGGTGTAAATATTGATAATATTGACGAAAACGGAATTGTTTACGATACAAGTATCAGAGTAGAAAACATATTATTCCCGTCTAACCGTGCCCAACTTGTTGAAAACAATAAAAGCTTAAATAAGCTTGCCGATTACCTGCGAAATAATCCGAATGCAATGATTGAAGTTGGAGCCTTTGCAGATGCCAGTGGCAGAGCAAGTTACAATTATACCCTTTCACTCAAAAGAGGTGAAACCATTAAGGAATATCTGGAAAAGCAAAAAGTAAAACCCTCTCAACTCGTTCTGATAGGCTATGGTGAGGAAAACCCCATTGCCCTCAATAAGAACCCTGATGGAACCTGGAATGCTGAAGGTCAAAAGTACAATAGAAGGATTGAATTCAGGGTAATTCAGCAGGGAAAAGAAAGTCTGCTGGTAAAGCCCATTATGAATATTCCTGAAGAGCTAAAAAATAAAAATTACAACAGAAATTATAAAAAGGATCCCGAAAACCATATTGAGATAAATTTTTAACTCATATAACTGATTTTTAGCAATTTGCTTAAATTATGTTACTAGAAAACGAAAGCTTAAAACTTAGGGCACTTGAACCTGCCGATTTGGAATTGTTATATGAGTGGGAAAATAATACTGAAATTTGGGGTATTAGCAATACTTTAGCTCCTTTCTCAAAATATGTACTGCATCAATATATTGAAAACAGCCACAGAGACTTATTAGAATCAAAACAACTAAGATTAATTATTGAGTTGAAGCTTCCATCCGGGAACGAAGCTATTGGAACTGTAGACCTGTTTGAAATAGACTTCTACAACAAAAGGGCCGGAATTGGAATATTAATAGCTGACACCAGGCATCGTAAAAAAGGTTATGCAAATTTAACTGTTCAATTACTTGAAGATTATGTTGTTAAGCAACTGGATTTAAACCAATTATATTGTCATATCGATATGGATAACAAAGCCAGTTTAAACTTGTTCAAAAATGCTGGTTATGAGCTAATTGGTATTTTAAAAAACTGGAAGAAAAACTTTGATGGATGGAAAGATGTCTATTTCTTGCAGCACATTCTATGATTCCACACTCCAGAAACAAAACTTAATGTTACTTTAAGCTACGTTTTTATAAAAAATCTGAAAAAATTATTTTGGATTAAAAATAAACTTGCGTAAATTATGTGCCGAAAAAGTTTCTTAACTGAATGATTAAATTCAATAAGGGCTAGCACTATTCATAAAAAAATGAATTATCCTTACGACTGATTAAATGTAAGGCTTTCATTATAGATGAAAGCCCCCTTTTTCATGGCAGGATCAGTCCTTTATCGCAGGTTGGGAAAGGTTTAATCCTGCCACACTGGACAGGCTTTTGATTATTGGTAAATATAAAAATTATCAATAATCAAGGTGAATAAAGAAGTTTTTTCAAAGGAACTAACACAAATAACCTTACTTATGCAAACCAAAATTAAACTTTCCAAATTTACAAAACTATGTCTGATCTTGATGTTAATGGGGATAGCTCATCAGCTACATTCTCAGGAAAATGAAAAAAGAATTGATGAACTAATTAATGAAGGGAATTTCGAAGAAGCTATTCAGATTGGGAAAAACCTGCTAATTGAACAACCAGAAAATGCTTCCCTCCATTTCAAAATTGGCTATTGTTACATGAATACATCATTAGAAAAAGCGAAATCAATACCATTTTTGTTTAAATCAACGGAAATATACAGGCAAAAAAAGGATCAGTCTGCTATGTCGCTTGAGGCTATGTTTTATTTAGGAAAAGCCTATCATAAAAATTATGAATTAAAAAAAGCACTTGAAGTTTTCCAGCTTATGCATCAGCAGGTTAGCAATAAAGAGATGTTAACTGCTATTAATGAGGAAATTGACCAATGTAAAACGGGAATTGAATTAAAAAAGAATCCAGTAAAAATGGAAATAAAAAATCTGGGGACAAGGATTAATTCTCCATACTCTGATCACAGTCCTGTGCTTTCTGCTGAT
>JARGGF010000465.1 GCA_029210905.1 Bacteroidales bacterium
GGAAACGCTGGAAGGCGAAACTGCTACATATCTTTATACCGATGGCAGTAAATATGTTGGCGAATTTAAAGATAATGACAAGAATGGAAAAGGAATATTTACTTTTTCAACTGGCGATGTTTACGAAGGTGATTTTGTAAATAATAAAAAGCAAGGAAAAGGAAAAGTAACATTTGCCGCTGGTGGAAGTTATGATGGTGAGTGGTCTGATGATAAATTTAATGGTCAGGGAACGTATACCTTTCCTGATGGAAACACAAAATCAGGCAACTGGGTAGATGGACAGATACAGGAATAGATTATAAAAGAATTAAAAAAACCGGCAACGCCGGTTTTTTTAATTCTACTAACCCTATACTATCGTATATTAAGCCCATTACTATAAATATAGAACTCCTGACCCTTTTTTTGATTATTAGGGATTATTAAAAACCCTTAGTAAACTGAGATTGTCGTACACGATCATTGGTAATAAGTTATTTGTCATTATTTGGTGTATTTGTATGTTGGTTTATTAGTATATTACAGGAATACACTTTATTAATGAAGAATCAATCGATTCCTGAACTTATCGAAGGACTAATATCCCAATTTCCAATATACTAATGACCAATGACCATTCTATTTTAATAATTAATGCTTATATCACGACACGTCAGATCACGATAATTCAGGATTTCTGAAATCATTAGACATAAGTCATTAAATGTCAGTTTGCTAATATCAAATTTCTCATATCTCATATCTAATTTCTTATCAAAGTCATCTCATCCACCAGATGTTTTGCTCCGGCAAACTTATCGATAATAAATAAAGCATAGCGGATATCAATGGAAATGTTCCTGCACATATCCGGATCGTACATAATATCACTCATGGTTCCTTCCCAGTTTCTGTCAAAATTTACTCCAATTAACTGGCCTTCGCCGTTGATAATCGGACTACCTGAGTTTCCGCCGGTGGTATGGTTCGAAGCAGTGAAACATACATGCATTTCGCCATTTTCGCCATATTCACCATAATCTTTTTTTTCATAGAGCTCTTTTAATTTTTGAGGCACTCTATAGTCATAAATTTCCGGATTATCTTTTTCCATGATTCCTTTTAATGTTGTGTAATGCAGATATTTAACACCATCGTATGGAAAATAATCGTCTACCTGACCATAAGTAACCCTAAGCGTAAAATTTGCATCCGGATATAATACTTTGTCTTTTTCAAATTCCATAATTGCCTGCATCCATAAACGATTCAGCTTTGCCAATTCCAAATCTGTTTTTTCAAGCACTGGTTGAACATTTTGTTGGAAAAGGTTAAAAAATTCTCCATACAATTGATAGATGGGATCTTTTTCTAGTTTTTTGTTGGAACCAATTTTATAATTGTCGAGAAAATCTACAAGCTTTTCTTTATCTGCAAATATTGTTTTTTTATAAATAGCTTCGGTAAATTTTGCCACATCACCTTTATATTTTGTGTTTATTTCTTGCAGCATGGGCGGTTGATATTTTTTATCAAGGCCAGTATGATACAGCGTAATCATTTCTGCAAAAAGCTCTTTATCAAGCGGTTTGTAATAATCTTTAAAATATCCGTCAAGCCCTGCCTTTAGCCGGCTGACAGCACTTTCAATATCCTCTTTTTTGCTTTGCTCATTTATATTATCAAGATATCTCCGATAACTGGCAGCCAAGCTGAAAATATCATTGCGATAAATCGTTTCGATAAAATAATCGTATGCCAACTGTGCTGGTGATAATTCTTCGTATGTTTTTTTATAGGAGTCTAATAGACTTCCATATTTCGATTTTCTTACCTCGTTGGCATTCATCCAGGAGGTGATATCTTTCTCAAAAACCTGCTTTTTTTGAATGGCGTTCAATCGTTTTAATCCCCGGTTTTCACCAATCCATTTTTTCCAGGAGTTACTAACTCCGGCATACTTATCAGCATACTGTATACGGACACCTGCATCTTTTTCCATATACTTTGTCATAATGTCAATTTTTGCCTGGCGTATTTTAATCCTTTGTGGATTTTCTACTTCAGATATCATTTTTACACCATATGAAGTTAAATATTCTTCAGTGCTTCCCGGATATCCAAACACCATTGTGAAATCACCTTTTTTAACCCCTTTTAATGAAATTGGAAAGAATTTCTTAGGTTTATAAGGGACATTTTCTGGCGAATACTCAGCAGGTTCATTATTCTTGTCAGCATAAATCCTAAACATTGAAAAATCACCTGTATGCCGCGGCCACATCCAGTTATCAGTATCACCCCCGAATTTACCTATCCCTGAAGGAGGGGCTCCTACCAGACGAACATCTTTGTATACTTTATAAACGAATAAATAATATTCATTTCCGTAAAACAGAGGTTTTGTAACAGTCTCAAATTTACCGTTTTCCGATGCTTTTAGGTCAATCAGCCTTACCTGTTTTTGAATTTCAGCATAACGCTCAGATTCAGACATATTATCATTAATATTTGCCAGTACCTGGTCTGTAACATCTTCCATTCGTTCCAGAAATTTAGCTGTCAGGCCTGGGTTTGAAAGCTCCTCGCTTTTCGACATGGCCCAAAAACCATCAGTCAGGTAATCATGCTCAAGGGAACTGTGATTTTGTATCTGACCAAATCCACAGTGGTGATTTGTAATTAGCAAGCCCTGATCTGAAATTAATTCTCCAGTACAGCCACGTCCAAAAATGATGACTGCATCTTTCATGCTTGCTTTGTTAATACTGTATATGTCTTCGGCTGTGAGCTTAAAGCCCTTGGCCTGCATGTCTTTAATATTATATTTTTTTAGCAATAAGGGTATCCACATACCCTCATCTGCCCTTAAATAGGGGCTTACAAAGAGTAGAAAAATTAATGTAATACTTATTGTTTTTTTTATCATAATTGAAGATTTTAATGATTATTATTAAAAATATTTTAATTTACTGTATACCAATTGAATAGGCAATCCCATCACATTGAAGTAGGAGCCCTCAAGGCGTGTAATTCCGATATAGCCGATCCACTCCTGAATTCCATAAGCCCCGGCTTTATCAAACGGTTGATAATTAGTAATATAGTAATTAATCTCATCAATTGTTAGTGCTGCAAAATGTACGATTGATTCTGAACTGAAACTTAGTTCTTTTTCCAAAGATTTTATACAAACTCCTGTTATTACTTTATGTTTTTTACCAGATAACTTTTGCAGCATGGCACTTGCCTCTTTGGCATTTGCAGGTTTATTTAATATCTCATTAGCTGTGCAAACAATTGTATCTGCTGTAATTATCAAACAATTGTCTGATAACAAATCTTTGTAGGCAGCTGCTTTTTTCCTGGATAGAAAAGCTGCAACTTCCTCAAACGGCATTTTGGGATCAAAACTTTCGTCGATATTCTTTTTTACAATTACCTCAAAGTCAATTCCAATGCCTTTGAGTAATTCTTGCCTGCGAGGCGATTGCGATGCTAATATAATCTTTTTCCCTTCTAGATTTTTAAGAATCATGTTAATATTTATACATGTAAATGTAAGCCGCCACCAGGGAAAAAAGTATCCCCAAAAGCATTATAATTTTAATAAGTCCTGATGCAATTCGATAATCCTTTTTGTCTTTGGCAAGAATGAGTTTAATTATAAGCAAAATAAAGGGTAGAATAACACCAATGATAAAATACCAGAATACTAAATTGTAGCCCCTTAAGTAATTATAATAAATATAAGTGAGACCAGCCAAAGTTCCAACAGTAATTACTAAAACCGTTATTTTAGTATAAAAAACACCCATCACAATCGGGAGAGTGTTTCTTCCATAAGCACTATCCCCTTCAAAATCCTCCACATCCTTTACAATTTCTCTTAATAATGTTGTCACAAAGGCAAAAAAAGAAAAGGCCAATACCCAATTGAAAATAGCATTAAAAGTAAGATCGTTGGCAAGTAAAAAATCGGAATATGCTTTATTAAGAACTGGCATTTCGAATAATATTACCATTAATGGGACCATGGCCGTAAGCAGAGCCACGATTACGTTTCCGACCAGGAATTGTCGCTTGTAAGTAGTTGAATAATACCATAAAATTCCTGCTGCCAAAACAAAAATAAACCCAAATTTTGGATGTCCTACTTTCCAGGAGGCATAAAAACCTCCAATTACGCCTATTGCATTTAAAACGATGTGCAAAGCCATTGCCGACCTACGCGAAATTTTACGACCTACAACTACTTTCTTGGGCCGGTTCAGGCTATCCGTTTTAGTGTCAAAATAATCATTAATTACATAACCTGCTGCTGTTAAACAAACCGTAGCGAATACAAGAATAAAAAAATCAAGCTCGCTCATTTGAAGTACGAATTTAAACTCACCTTCAGCAGTTTGATAATTATAAACACTGAGAATTGGCTGAATAATAGCAAATCGCATCAAATATTGTGTTGCAGCTACTATAAGCAAATTTTGGATACGGATTAATTTAAAAAAATGTGTCATTTTTTTAGTAATTGGATTAAAATCTGTAAATTTATATATTGATGCAATTTTATTTAAAAATTTAACTAAAGTTAAACCATTTTCCCTGGGTGCGCAATACTTGCTCAATTACATCGCGTACACAGCCATCTCCACTTTTTTTATCTGAAATATATACCGAAATAGATTTAATTTCTTCACATGCATCAGCAGGACAGGTTGGCACACCCACAAATTTCATTACTTCGTAATCGGGGATATCATCACCCATGTACAAAATTTCCTCCGCTTTGAGCTGGTATTTATGCATAAAGTCTTCAAAATCTTCAAGTTTGTTTCTTGATTTGATATAAACATCAGCTATGCCCAGGGCATTAAACCTGGTTTTTACAGAATCTGAATAACCTCCT
>JARGGF010000466.1 GCA_029210905.1 Bacteroidales bacterium
GAAAGGCTAAAGTACTCACCACTAATCTTTCCTAATCCGGTAGCATCGCCAAAATTGGTTTTCTGACGGATAACAGCTCCGGGGATCTCCATTTTAACTTCAATGTCGTCTTTTGCAATTTTCATAATTGTATCTCCTTTTTAGTTTTAATGAATTTATTCATATTGGTACGCCATGGCCTATTTCTTTGAATTTCAAGAAATAAACAGGAGCACCAACCTGTTTTAACCCGAAAAATTCATCGAATTTTTCCAATCTTCGATTGCGATTAAGTTCAGCTAAAATTTTGATAGCCCAAAATTAAGCTTCACTAAATCGGGGTTTCCCACAATTAGATTCATGTGTAGAAAACCCCATGAATATTGTGGGTTAACAAAAGTACCGCTTAATAAAATCGATGGATAAAAGATTTAGGTTTTTTAATAGAACTTTTGGGTCAATATTAATTATTTCTATTTGTAGTACCGATCTCATTAGTGACATTTTGGACTCTTTTAGATCTATCAACACTGAAAGGTTTAGTAGCAAAGGCAACCTGGCAGAGGCTGCAGGTCCTGCCAGAGTTTTGTTTCCTTAAGTTAATGAAATGGATTGTAGAACACTTAATAATTTGAGATAAACGATGTTTTTTAGATTGCACCAATCCTTCCCTGCTACCGCGCGTATTCCTTCGCGTGGTTATAAAAATCACAAGAGCGGACTCGTGCGTTAGCAGCGCATTTATATCCACACATTATAAGCTGGTTATTGTTTTAAAAAATCTCCATCGATGATAAGGAGTTTTACTCCATTTTCAGAAAAAGAACGATGCGAACTAAGTTCGTCAGATACAACATAGGCTTGATCTTTTGTCAGCTTAATTTTCTCGCCAGTGTCAAGTTCACTTGTAAATTCTCCCTCTAAACAATAAACGATATGTCCTTTTCTACACCAATGATCAGCTAAATATCCATTTGAATATTCTACCAGCCGCACTCTGAGCCCTCCGAATTGAGCAATCTGCCAGAAAGCTGTTCCGGATGCTCCTTTGTATTCAACTTTTTCTATTGAAGTCCAGTCAATTGTTTGAAATGGTATATTACTCATTTTTTTAAAATGTTTAATTTTTTTCTACAATTAATATCAGTTCTATCGCTTGCTACTGCGCTAATCCCTTTGCACGGTTATAAAAAAACCACATGAAGGGATTCGTGCGTTAGCAGAGGAATTTTCTAATACGCTCATGACCAAATTTTTAATTCGCCATTTTGAAACCAATTCGTAACCTTAAACTTTCTCATGACCACCCTAAAAATAAATTAAAAAAGGCGCGAATAAATTGAATATTTAGCAGTGTTTTCTAATAGACAAGCAATTTAATTACAGCATATTGGTCTTATTACATTTAGCTTTTGTTTTGGCAGCGTTACTTATAATAATGTCAATGCAAGCTTTCTTCCAAGACCTTCTTCGAAAATTTTAAAAAGTGTTGAAATCTGTATGTCAATCTTTCCATTTTCAAGCCTTGAAATGTAGCTTTTTTTAGTCCCTGTCCTTTTAGCCAGATCTTCCTGGGTCAAATGTGCACTTTTTCTTGCCTCTTTAACCATTTCTCCAATCACAAACGCTTTTGCGTTTACTTCAAATTCGTCGCGCTTTTCAGAACCTAGTTTGCCATATTTAACGTCTAATAGTTCGTCAAATGTCTTTACATTTCGTATTTTATTCATTTTTCACCTCCTTTTTTTGAATTAAAATATTCTTCTTTCAAAACAAGAGCTTTTTCAATTTCCTTTTTGGGCGTTTTTTGCGATTTCTTTTGAAATGCATTAAACAAAATTACCACCTGACCTTCGTCAAAACAGCAGAAAATCCTATAAATATTACTTCCTACACTTATCCTAATTTCATATAATCCCAGGGTTCCTTTAATGAGTTTTAAAAACTTTTCAGGAACTCTATCAATCGTCCTGATAACTTTAAATACATATTCAATTTATTCTTGAACCTTTGCGTCCTGCGATAAATAAAAATCAATAAAATAGTACTTGAAGAATTTAATCTCTCTTGCCATGCTGTAAAGTTAACAAGTTTGTTAACAAAATAAAAGGGAGCGTTGTTTTTTTATACAAAGTGCCATAGTCTCAAAAACCACACGAAGGAATTCGTGCGGTAGCAGAGATGTTTTGCATCGTTTTAACTTCCGATCTTGCAAATTGCCAGTAGGAAGGATGTCTTTGTTCTGTTATGTATAAGAATCGAATAGCTAACCTTTTATTTAAATATTAAAGATGATATTCCAATTCCGGCAAGTATTGCAAGAATAGCAATCACAATATTTCTACTTCTATCTTTTGATACCCGATTTTTTATATTTTCTGGACTTAGGTCCTCATTAACAGGATTCTTTTCTACAGTTACTGAATTATTATATTTATAAAAACTTGCACTGCACCTATAACAACTACTCCATAAATCTGGACGTTTTTCATCAGTAATAATAATTAAATCAGCTTTAATGGCACAGCCTTCGCCCTTTAAGATTTTAATTGCATGTTCTTCGCTGCATGCCATGGCAAAACCAGTTTCTCCAAGCTTAATTTCACCAATTTTTATTGCAATGGTATCTGAAATAATAGTATTCTTTTTAATAACTATATCACAGGGTACATATTCCGATTTACTTACTTGATATCCGGTTCGTAAAATTCGATGAGTACAACTAGTAAATACAGTACTTATAGAAATAATATAAATTACAATTTGTAGAAAATTTATTCCTTTAGACATTGATTTTCCTCTTTTTGAATTAACTATATTTATTTATGTTTTAAAAATATCCAGATTTGTCGCTTTAAACTATCAAATCCCGTATATTTTTTTTGCTTCTAAAATCCTATTCCATACAAGTTCAGAAACCTCAGATTTTGATACTTTACTAAATATATCTCCAAGCACCCTCTTTTCTTCTTCATCAACTTTATTATCTCTTAAGGCAAGACCTAAAAGGAAATTTAATTCCTCAATATCAAGAGTGCCATCATCTGTAAAACATCTGATTGAAGCTAAGGCAATTTCTAAATGACTGTCAAGATTACTCATAATTTTAGTTTTAATTGTTAAAAGTTGAATTTTTGAATATAATTTTCGGTGTTTATCTGATCGAATAATTTTGAATTTTAATGGTGTTCCTAATTTCATTTTTCTCAAAACTATCCGTCAGCTAACGGATTAGCCGTGTTTCACAATGCTTAGAGCTTTCAATCTAACTAGCTGTCAGCCTGATGTTTTAGCTTTGTTACCTGATGACTTTTATTTATTCTATTATCTCTTTTACCTTTTTTTCCAAGTCATAAATTCCATTAAACTTTCTAAAATTCAGATCCTTTCCAATTGATTTTAATTCCATCGTCAAGCCTAGGATTAAGTCTAATGGCTCTGCTTCAAATCCGAACATATTTTGGTCAAATTGTGTACCGATTAAAAGTCCATCATTCTCCATACCAACACACCAATTTTCCATAAATTCAGATAATGGAATTTCAGTCACCTGATATTCTGCCCAGCCATCTTTTATGCACGATTTTGCACGAGCCTTTTCAGCCCAAAAGCATATTATTCCAATTGGTTCTCCATTTTTATCTTCATAATGAACCGAACTTGAGGTTGCAAAACCCTCACTATTGCTCAATCCGTAAACAATTTCAGATTCGCATACTGTTTTAATAAACTTCTTATGTCGGTTTTTAACTGTTATATGGTTTTGTAACATAGTATTCAGTCAGATTTCAAGTAACGGAAAACTTGTAGCCGCCTGTGCCGCAGAATGTACTGAGTTTTCAGTTCTGCTCCGCAGTTTCCCTGCGGCATGGACGGCTACAAATTGTTATAGGCTTGTTTTTTTTAATTTTTCATTTAATATAAAGTCATCCATATATGAAGTTAAAATTCCAATTTCGTACTTAAGACGAAAATAAAAAAATGTAATTGATAAAACTAAAAATATTGAAGTCGCAATAAAAGCTTCATATTCAGATGATATCAAAAGTCCTAGTGAAATAAGCAATAATGCTATCGAATCAAAATAAAAGATTATTTTCATTTGAAGACTCATTCCAATGTCACAAAAAATTTTACCTTCTTCAATTTTCCCCTTGATTTCACCAAGGATTATTTTGGTTACAAACGGATTCCAAAAATTCATGCTTCTAATAAGTCTAAATCTGTTTCCAGTGAAATCAGTTTCTTTTAACCTAATGACTTTTCCAAATTGAAATTTTTCAATTAGTTGTTGCTTTACAGTTATTAAATTGCTGCTGACTTGAAAATGTTTTGTTCTTTTGGGAATCATTTATCTGCCTGATTAACTTGAAATTTCAATTCTCTCTATTTTTATTTCATTGTTTTCAAAAATATTTATTCGTCATTTAATTCTATTTAATATCTTCTACTTGAAAATATGTGCTTAGTGCATACAACCAATATACAAATCCGTTTTGAGCATAAAAGATTTCGGCTCAATTTTCTTAATTTGAAATAATAAACTGTCTGCTTCCTTTTTTTCTGTAAAAATTCCAGCTACTAATGCAATATTTTTTTGTTCAAAATTCATCCATTTCAAGAAGTATTCATAATATTCTAAACTCAAACTTATTCCATTAAATCTTCGTGGGAAATAACCTTTAGTGTAAATTTCATCCGCTCCTTCAGACATTATTATATCCTTCGCTTTGTCATAGCCTCTGTCAATTGTATCTATTTTAATATCTAATTTTTCACTTAAATCAAACATTTTCTGCCTTAAAATGAAGTAATTATAGTTCGTATCAACAATTACAATGAATTTCTTAACTGTAAATTGTGCAATCATACTATCAATATTAGTTGAATCGTATT
>JARGGF010000467.1 GCA_029210905.1 Bacteroidales bacterium
TACCTCCCCATTTGAACTTGTTCATCAGGTTATCGTAAAGAATGTCTGTATTAATGTGGCCGTATTCCATGGGTGAATTAGAAACTGTTTTTATGGGGACTAATCTGTAAGCTAAACCTTCGAACTGGAAATAGTTCTGTAAATTGTAGTAACCATCAGTACCCACGGTAATGGCAAAATATATTGGTCGTTCCCAGTTAAAGGTTGCTAATAAATCAAGTACCATTAGTTGGTTTTTATAAACATAATTGCCATAAACTGACCATTCAAGCTTTGGTACCAGTAGTCCGGCGTCTTTTGGTTCAACCACCTTTTTGGCCATAATATCTGCCGAATCGGCTTTTAAACTCAGGTTTTTTGCAGGAATAAAATCTTCAAATTTGCCATCCTGGGTTTGGATTTTTGTCCGTTGATCATCAGAACCCACAAATTCAATAAGTTGTTTCACATCAACTACATCTTTGGTTCGTTCCTGAACAAATACCACATCGCGCTTGCCAGGCATGTACTGTTCGTAAGTGTATGAAAATGGGGTAGGTGCAGCTTCGTATGCCTTCCGTTTATGTTGATCAACATACCAGCTGGTGCTCAAGTAGCTGAGGTTAATTACCCTTACATCGGTTCGGATTCCTTCCACCTCCTGTGCATACCAAAGCGGGAAAGTATCGTTATCGCCATTGGTAAATAATATGGCATTTGGTTTACAGGAGTTCAGGTAATTTGAAGCAAAATCAACGGCGGTATACCTGCCACTGCGGTCGTGGTCGTCCCAGTTTTGGTTTGCCATTATTACAGGTGCTGCAAATAAGCTCAGACCTATTGCAGCAGATGCAGCTATTGGGCCGGAAATGTACTTTTTAAAGAAATCGTAAATCATCATTACCCCAAAACCAATCCATATGGCAAAAGCATAGAAAGAACCTGCATAGGCATAATCCCTTTCACGTGGCTGGAAAGGCGGTTGATTCAGGTAAACAACAATGGCTAATCCGGTAAAGATGAAGAATAACATCACCACCCAAAAGGATTGTTTCCCTTTTTTCCCTTTATTGTACATATAAAAAAGACCAAGCAATCCCAAGATAAGTGGTAGTAGGTAATACTTGTTCCTGCCTTTATTTTCCTTTAGTTCTTTTGGTAATTTATCCTGGGGGCCTAAGCGGGCTTCGTCTAAAAATGGAATGCCGCTAATCCAGTTTCCATGTATGATGTTTCCATCACCCTGGATATCATTTTGTCTTCCGGCAAAATTCCACATAAAATAGCGCATATACATAAACCCAACCTGATAGTTAAAGAAAAACTTTAGGTTTTTAGCAAAAGAGGGTTTCTTTTTATCATCTTTTAAGTTTGCCCATTCTTTATAGCCTGCAGGATGGTTTGGTGATGTGGAGCTGCTGTACATTCTTGGGAAAATAGTGTTGTATTCCGAATCCCACACATATTCAACTTTATGATCGGCAATTTCGTACTTGCCATTTTGTTGAACATATACCGGGGAACCATTTTCATAATCCCTGAGTGGGGCATTAAAATATTGTCCATAAAATAATGGCCGGTCACCGTATTGATCCCTGTTTAAATAGGATAACAAACTAAATACATTATCAGGGTGGTTTTGGTTCATTGGGGTATTTGCATTTGATCTGATAATAATTAAAGCAAATGAAGAATATCCAATGATAATAACTGTAATCATTGTTAGAATGGTATTCAGAAGTACTTTTGATTTTTTCATGGAATAGTAAATTCCAAAGGCCAAAAGACCAAAAACCAGCAGGATATAAAAATAGGTGCCCGTATTGTATGGCAATCCAAAACCATTGGTGAAAATCAATTCAAATTTCGATGCCAGGGTTACCACACCCGGGATAATAATGTACATAATGGATACTAAAATAGCCAGTGAAGCCAAAAAAGCCATAATGATGCCATTTCGGGTTGGTTCGTATTTTTTAAAATAGTAAACAAATACTATCGCAGGTATTGTCAAAAGGTTTAAAAGGTGCACTCCAATTGAAAGACCCATTAAATAGGCGATAAGTATCAGCCATCGGTTCGAATACTTTTCGTTGGCAACATTTTCCCATTTTAAAATTGCCCAAAAAACAATGGCTGTAAAAAATGAGGATAGTGCATATACTTCGCCCTCAGTTGCCGAAAACCAGAAGGTGTCTGAAAAAGTATAGGCTAATGCGCCAACTACCCCAGTTCCAATAATGGCTATAAAATTTCCTCTTTCCATTGATTCCTCATTCCCAATGATGTGCCTGGCCAGATGGGTGATGGTCCAAAACAGGAACAATATGGTAAAAGCACTTGCCATGGCTGAAAATGCGTTAATCATATAGGCCACTTGTGTAACATCCGAGGCAAAAAGTGAGAAAAATTTGGCCAAAAGCATAAAAAATGGTGCCCCTGGTGGGTGGCCAACTTCTAATTTGTAGGAGCTGGTGATAAACTCACCGCAATCCCAAAAGCTCACAGAAGGTTCAATAGTAAGTAGATATGTTGTGGCTGCGATTAAAAAAACTATCCAGCCAGCGATTCGATTAACTATTTTAAAATTTAGTTGTGAAAGTTTCTTCGAATCGGAGATTTCCGATTCTTTATTAGTTTTATTTTTTATGGCCATTTTTTTAACTTTTACATTAGAGGGCGAAAATAGGAAATATGTAAGTAAAAAGAAAATGTTTAGCTGTGTAAATCAGGGTTGTTTTTTTAACAAGCGTTATTATTTAAGGGTTAAGCTTGAATTTAGCGGATTGAAGGTTAAATTGATTAATAACATATATCATTTAACCAATTAACTTGTATTAATAGCGCAGTAAATTTTTACTAATAGTCAGGAAGTAATTTTTTCTGGTTTTATCATACAAAAACACCCCGGGAAATAAAATAAATTATCAACCGGGGTGTTTTTATTAATTTTGCTGTATATAATTGAATGTCGTTTAGTCAGGCTCACTGCTATAATTTAACAAGGTCATTAGTCACTTGTCATTAGTTCAGGCATTGATGAACAATGACAAGTAACTAATGACCAGCTTTTTAAAGAACTTAACTAAACGATATTGGTATAAATTACATTTCCGGAAACATATCAACCATATCCTCATTGTAGGCAAAAATTCTGGTAACTTGTGGTACCGCTTTTTGTATAGCCTTTTCAACACCAAGTTTAAGTGTTTGAATACTCATTGGACATGTTCCACAGGCACCCATCAACTTCACCCTAACTTCATAATTTTCATTCATATCAATGAAAGAAATATCGCCACCATCAGATTGCAAGTAAGGCCTGATTTCATCCAGGGCACTTAGAATCTTACTTTCAATTTCATTATTTACTTTCTTTATCATGTCAAAGTATTCATTTAAACCGTTAATACTGCAATGTCAAAATTACTGGTTTGTTGGATGTTTAGCATTAGGGTCAATTTCTACTACCTTTGTTGGTGCCAGGGTTGCATTTCGTTCTTCAACTTTTTGTGCCACATTTTCGCCCAGTTGTCTGAATGCTTCGCCTACCAGCGAATCTTCAAGAGCTGAAGGAGTGCCAAGATCTCCGTTTTCGCGGATTGATTCTACAATTGGGATTTGACCGATAAACGGAATATTAAGCTCTTCAGCAAGTTTTTTGCAGCCGTCTTTTCCGAAAATATAATATTTTTTATCGGGCAGTTCTGCAGGTGTAAACCACGACATGTTTTCAATCAATCCCAAAATTGGCACATTAATTTTTTCTTGTCTAAACATACTTATTCCTTTTCGGGCATCAGCAAGCGCTACATCTTGCGGGGTACTAACAATTACTGCTCCGGTTACCGGAATGGTCTGCACCATGGTAAGGTGAATATCGCTGGTACCTGGTGGTAAATCAATAACCAGATAATCCAGCTCGCCCCAAACCGCTTCGTTTATTAATTGTTTTAAGGCACTGGTTGCCATAGCACCTCTCCAAATTAAAGCATCATCAGGTTTTACAAAAAAACCAATTGAAAGCATTTTTACCCCATACTTTTCTACTGGAATTATCCTGTCAAGACCATTAATTTTATCCATACCCGGCTTGCTTGCTTCAACGCCAAACATTTTTGGGATTGAGGGTCCATAAACATCAGCATCAATTAAGCCGGTTTTTGAACCCAGTTTTGCCAGTGCAATGGCCAGGTTTGTAGCTACGGTTGATTTTCCTACGCCACCTTTTCCTGAGGCAACAGCAATGATGTTTTTAACACCTGGTAAAATTTCTTCCTGAGTATTGTCTATTCTTCCTACAGTTATTTTAGAAGTGATGTTGGCATTTACCTCGAGATCCTTTCCCAGTGTATCATGAACTGCTCTTACGCAGGCTTTTTCAATGGATTTTTTAAAAGGGCTGTTAAAAACAGGAAGATATACTGAAAAACTGATTTTATTACCTTCAATTTCAATGGATTCAACCATATTCAGGCTTACAATATCCGCATTTCCATCAGGATATCTGACTTTTTTTAGGCTTTCCCAAACTTGTTCAATTGTATAACTCATTTTTATGCTATTGCGGACTTATAAATTATTTTCTTTTTAAAATATTATTAATTTGAGCTTTTTTCTATTCAGAAATATATATTCTCACAATATTTGTTCGATATTAATCAGAAATTGTTAATTTGCCAAGTCCTTATTTTTATTTATATTAAATTAAAATGCAAATATAGAAATTTATCACAAGGCCAAGCAATATTTTTTTGTGCTAAATAGCACATTTGCAGTTCAAAAGAACGGCCAGGTATAATAAGACTTACTTTACTCTTATTTTGTATTGAAGCGCTATTATTCCGAAACTTTTCTCTCATTGTTCTTACAGGTCGATTGCATTTGAAA
>JARGGF010000468.1 GCA_029210905.1 Bacteroidales bacterium
ATGACTCCGGATCCTGGAGGAGATAGGTTAGCAATTGATAATATCAAGGTATTTAAAAAATAACTTTTTATTCAACAATTACAGTAATTTGATTTTTTCAGGGCTGTCTTTTTTATGCTTCAGCAAAGGAAACAGAAGTGCCTTTTAACTATTCTATAAATTGACAAATTTTCATTTACTGATAAGTAAGCATTAGTTTATCAGTAATTAACTGAACAGCCCTCTTTCCACATGTACTTAAATGATAGCTAATAACTAAAGTTTAAGTGCATGTTTTTATTTTAATTTTTATTTAAATATTTTAGGATTAATGCGGGTATGAATTAACTGGCTTAATCTTAGTAATTTGAGCAAAGCTATGATAAGATATTTATTTCTTTTTGCTGTTTCACTCGTTATTGTTGGAGCAAAAGCAGGTCCCGGAAAACTACTCCTTATTGGCGGCGGTTCTGAAAAAGACACCGAAAACAGTTGGAACCATGCAGCTTACAAATGGGCTGTTGATAATTCAGCCAACAAAAAAGTAGCCATCATAGCTTTTGGAAGTTCAACCGCCTGGTTGCCAGATTATTTCATGAATGAATGTGGGGCCACATTGGCCACAAATTTCGACATTAGTTCGACAGCAACAGCCGATGCTCAGGCCACCTATGATGATTTAATGACCTATGATGTCATCTTTTTAAAAGGTGGCGATCAGTATAATTATTACAGCACCTATAAAGGGACAAAAACACAACAAGCTATTATTGATAAATACAATGCAGGTGGGGTAATTTGCGGAACTTCAGCCGGACTTGCAGTGCTTTCTGGTGTTATTTATACAGCACAATTTAACTCTGCTTATTCCGATGATTGCTTAAAAAACCCCTACCATAATGACATACAGCTAGCCAATGATTTTTTCAACTTTTTCCCTGGCTATATTTTCGACTCACACTTTACAATTAGAGGGCGTTTTGGAAGATTGCTGGCATTTATGGCAAACTGGAAATTCACTCAGAATGAAAATATAAAAGGAATTGGGGTGGATGAAATGACAGCCATGTCAATTGATGAAAACAATTTAGGTAAAGTTTATGGCATAGGTTCCGCAAATATTTATGAAGCATTTTATGATCATACTTTTTCACAAAACGAAACCAAATTAATTGCTGACTCTGTAAAAGTGACACAACTTATTCAGGGATGCTCTATTAATTTTAGCACGGGAACAATTAGTGGGTTTAGCCAAAGCCGCACGCCCCAAATTAAAGAAGAATCAGGAAACTACACCATTTATGCAAGCGGAAGCGATGTTCTTTCATCAAACACAGGACTTATTGATGATCTGGTGAATCAATCTGCCAATGCTTCAGACAATATATTAATTATAACGGGAAGCAACCAAAGCCTTGCCGAAACCTATAAAACAGCCTTAACAGATGCAGAGGCTGCCAATGTTGTAATATATTCTGCTACAAGCGATATGGCATCAAATGCCGACTTTGAATCTGCAATAAGTACTGCCAAAAAAATTATTTTTGTTAACAACTATTATGCTGACATCATGGCCTTTTTTGAAGCTGGCTCAGCGGGATTGGCATTAAAAAATAAGATGATTAGTAATAAAATAATCCTGGCTTTTATTGGCGACAACAGCCGCTTTATTGGTCGCACCGTAGTTACTAATTACCTTACCACTGATGCTGCCTATAATGGCGATTTTATTATTAAGCCTGGTTTTAATTTACTGAAAACCAGTGTAGTTATCCCTAATACTTTTATCAGCAGCGACTTTTATGAAAACACATCCGCCGCAGTGCCCTATGCTATGATTACCGACACATTAACCTATGGTATCTGGCTAAACAAAGATAACTATCTAAAATACGAACCTAATAGTGAAGACAAACCTCACTTTTATGCTTCGGGGAGTTCACCTGTAATCATTTTAAAAAATAAAGGGACAAAAACAGGCTTTTCGGTTCAAACAGCCTATGGTGACGGATTAGATAACCCACCAAATTTTTCTGGCTTCGAAAATATGACATTGTCCTTAATTGATGAAAGTACTCCATATCAGGTAGGAAATACAATTACGATAACATCAGTAAAAGATATACAACAAAGAACATTACCCTCATTTAATTATATGATTAGGAATCATCAATTAATTATTGACTGGCCAGATAATAAATATTCGGTATCACTTTACAATTTATCTGGTCAATTAATAAATTCTGGCAACTACCAGGATAGAAGCGAGATACCACTAACCGGCTTAAAGCAAGGCATTTATATTGCAAAAATGCAAGGCAATAAGTCCGGAGATCTTGTAAGTAAAAAGATCATAATTCACTAAGCAATAAACTGAATACCATGCTATTAATAAAAAATGCCGAAATTTATCAGCCTAATTATATTGGAAAAAAAGACATTCTGATTGCAGGAGAAATAATCATTGCAATTAAAGACGAGATTAAAATTTCAATGCTCAAAAATCTTAATGTCGAATTACTGGATGCCAAAGGCAGAAAAATAATTCCTGGACTTATTGATGCTCATGTACATATTGCCGGTGCTGGCGGCGAAGGTGGCCCGGCAAGCAGAACACCCGAAATTCAGCTGAGCCAGATGCTGTGTGGCGGGGTTACTTCTTTGGTTGGTTGCCTTGGAACTGATGGCATTACCCGCTCACCAGTTAGTGTATTAATGAAAGTAAAGGCTTTGCGTGCCGAAGGTGTCTCAGCATGGATGTATACCGGATCCTATCAGGTACCAACGCCAACCATAACGGGTGATGTAGCCAAAGATTTATCTATTATAGATGAAATAATAGGAATTGGCGAAATTGCCCTTTCAGATCATCGCAGCTCCTGCCCTACCGTAGACGAATTAATAAAACTGGTTGCACATGCCCGGGTAGGAGGCATGTTGGGCGGAAAAGCAGGAATTGCCAACATCCACATGGGTGATGCTAAAAACCCCTTCCAACCAATTATTGAAGCCGTAAAAAAAAGTGAACTGGGCTTTAAACAATTCCTTCCAACACATTGTAACAGAAACGATTATATTTTCGAAGATGCTAAAAAATATGGAAAAGAAGGATATATTGACCTTACTGCAAGCTCCTATCCATATTTTCCGCAATACGAAATAAAACCTTCAAAAGCAATTGTTGAATTATTAAATGCGGGAGTTCCTTTAGAACACATTACCATGACATCCGATGCCATTGGTTCACTGCCCGATTTTGATAAAGATGGAAAGCTGATAAAACTTGAAATGGGACTTCCAAAATCAATTTTTGACGAAATAGTGGATGCTATGATTAAAGAAAAGCTACCTTTAGAAAAAGCAATTAAAATACTTACATCAAATGTGGCTGATATTTTAAAACTTGGAAATAAAGGACGTATCATGGAACTAAAAGATGCAGACCTGGTGATACTTGATGATGATTACACCATTAACAGTGTTATTGCCCGTGGAAAAATTATGGTAAAAGACCACATTCATTTGGCCAAAGGAACATTTGAAAAATAGATTAGTTCTAAAAATCAGGAAAATAAAAGTATATGGACAAAATTTTCATTTTTAAATTACTTCTATTATTATTATATTTACTATTTAGGGTCGATCGAATTAAACAAAGTATAGAGAAATAGGGGCTATTTAAAATTGAAAGAACATTCAATTAATACAGATGATGATCTGATAGCGTTACTCAAAAAAGATGATTCCATCGCTTTTGAAACGCTTTATTTGCGATATAGTGATAAACTTTACTATTTCGCCATCAGATATTTGAAATCCAAAGAAGATGCTGAAGGTCTGGTACAGGATATATTTACTAAAATTTGGGAAATCCGCAAAAACCTTAATTCGGGTCAATCCTTTAGTTCCTTTTTATTTACCATTGCAAAAAATACCATTTTCAACAAACATCGCAAAAAACTTAATGAGAATGCTTATCGCGAGCATCTTAGAAACTACTTTGACGAAGTATATGATAAAACTGAAAATGACATCATTTTAGCCGACATGAAGGCACGAATTGATAAAAGCGTTGAAAAATTCCCACCACAAAGAAAATTAATCTATCAGTTAAGTCGTGAAGAAGGTCTTTCTTATAAGGAAATAGCCGAACAACTGGGTATTTCAGAAAAAACAATTGAAGCACACATAAGGCTGGCACTCAAAACGCTCAGATCTGCTTTAAGCGATGAGATGCTATTTCCACTTTTTCTATCTATCTCTATACTGTATTGACTTTTATAAAAAGACACCATCTTCGGATTAAGGGCAAAAGACGCCTTATGTGTTTTACATAATAGATATTTAGATTTTTTTTTTGAGTGATTGTTTACACCTACTATTCAAATAATTGTTAAACAACCAGTTATACCCTGGACTACGTAGCACAGCTTTCCAAAGCTGTGTTGTGATTCACAGCTTTCCATAGCTGTGTTGTGACTCACAGCCAGGAAAGCTCCGTTGAAACTCTCAGCCTGGAAAGCTGTGATACTTTTGGGTTAAACAAATAATTTTTAGACACAAAATTCTGAATAGCTGTTAATTATAAAAGATAAATCAATGAAAAAAGTCCAATTAATTATTTTTATCACCTTCTTTTCACTTTCTATTTTTTCATGCATAAATAATGTAAATCATGAAAGTAAAAATGTAGCATCCCGGAAAGGGAAATTATTCATAATAGGTGGTGGCAGTCGACCTGAGACAATGTTAAAATCAATGATTCAATTATCTGGCGTTGATAGTGCGGGCTACGCCGTAGTTCTCCCTATGGCCAGCGAAGAAACTGATACAGCCTCCTATTATTCTTCAAAACAATTTATTGAATTGGGAATAAAAAATA
>JARGGF010000469.1 GCA_029210905.1 Bacteroidales bacterium
CCTCTAAGATACTCATTATCAATTTAATAAACAAGACTATTTTTCTATTTATTATTGTAAACCGCTCAACTTAGGTTTGATTGTGCTTCAATATTTTTATTAATGGATTGGTTTAAACCATAAATTGCACCAAAAATACCTCCGAAAATTGCTAATATTATAGGTATGTAGGGATAATAAATTTTTGTAAGCACATTGTAAACCTTGTTATTACGTTTAAACAGGTTTTTTCGTCCACAGAAAATAACAGTAATAATCCCAATGATTAAGAAAATAGCCACACCGAGTAATAAATAACCCAGGGCAGCCATTCCAATACCAGCTGAAGCACCTAAAATTTCATTTAGTTTTTCGCTCATTTACAACAAGTTTAAGTTCAAAATTGATTTTGTTTTGCAATGATAAATAAAAAATGAAAATGGTGGATGGGGATTTGATAAATAGCCGAGTTTCACCATTATCTAATCTCTATCTTTTCACCCGCCACCCAATGTTTAAACTCGTTGGTATAATATAAATAAGCCGAGCTAGCTGGAGCTTCAAAATTTCCAGGCAATTCTGTTTTTAAGTCCAATGGTATCGTAATTCTCTGCTCTGGTTGCAAGCTGGTAAAGTAAAACACCAGATAATTATTAAATATTTCGTAATAGTCAATTAAATTTTTATCAAGCAATTCTTTCAGTTGATAGGGTTGCAAGCTCAAACCTGAAGGGATGCCAATTTTGACAATTGCCATAGGTGTATGTTCAATAGTTTTATTCTTTAAATTCACATTCATTCTCACAATATCGCCCATATTTACTTTTTTATGATTCAGTTTAGTCGATAATTCCAACATACATTTGTCACTACTTTCCGGCGTGCTTTTGTTGTATTGAATTGATAATGAATAAGAAACCTTCTTATCGGTATTTTTAAACTGAACTGAGAATATATTTTTACCTTCGTTAAAATACTTTTGTAAAAAATTTACACCCACAGGTTCCGAATTTCCCAAACCATAAGCGATTTTATTGAAGTTTTTATGGTTTATTTTTAGTTCTATATCGCCAGCTGCTTTGGAACTACTCATTTTTTTTGCATATTCAGTTAGCGATTTTAACGCTAAAACTGTAGCCTGTGTGGAGCTAAAACCCCCATATGAGTCTCTTGAACCAGCAATATAATTAACAACTTCATCAATTCTTTTTAAATCAGCAATAGGCGATTTAAGCAAGGCCATCAAGTAAAGAGAAGCTGTTTCTATTTGTAATGATTTTCCTTGCGATCTTACAATGGATTCTTTTGCTACTAACTTTCCAAAACCGTATTTATTTATCTGATTATCAAGCATTTTTAACATTTTATGCCCCTCACTTATTTTTTTAAGGTTGAATGTGGTATTAGCTAACAGTGCAATTTTATAGGCATCATTTGAAGTAATTGCATCTTCATAAGCCTTTAAAAACTCAGGGCCTATATCAAAATAGCCTGATTCACTGAGAGCGTAAACCAAATAAGCATTTTTTAATTCATAGTTTGCATAGCTAAAGCCATATTTCCCCTGACTCTCCGTAAATCCACCATTTCCATCACGCTTATTTAAAAGCCAGTTTCGGGTTCGTTTTATCATTTCATTATCAACTTTTTCATAAACATTTGCCATATCAGTGAACTCCATTAAACCATAAGCAGTTAAACCCTCATGTGCAGGCGCATGTCCGAACCACTCATAGCCTTTTTCACTGGTTTCAAAGCCAATAAGCCGTTTATAACCTCTGTCTGTCAACGATAACGCCCTTTCTTTAATAGATGCAGTAATATTACCAGTAGATTTCATATAATCCAAAACCAAAAGATTGGGGTAAGTACTCGAAGAAGTTTGTTCAAAACAACCATAAGGCTCTCGTAAAATGGATTCAATACCCTGCATTAAGTTGCTCAAAATATTTGGATAAGCCTTAAAATCGGCAGTTGGTGAACCTGGTATCATTTCTTCAAGAACAAAAGTAAATTTATTAGTTAATTCATTAGATGAAAATGCCAGTTGAACCGGAAATCCCTTAGGAAGCACTTCAATATTTTTTCTAATGGCATCAGATAAACCCTCACTCTCAAAACTAATCTGTATTTCTCCTTTTCAAGCAATATTTTGCACCTTATAGTCAAGCCAAACAGTTTTTGTTTCACGTGCATTAATCTGCTGAACACTAGCAGTTTGTCCATTCAGAACCAAAGCATCGAATTGTTGAATATCTAATGTTCCGTTAAGGTCTTTGCTGTTATTATTGATTAAGGTAACAGGAATTTGTAATTCATCAGCAAAAGTCAGATATTCAGGTATTTTAGCATTAATTGCAAAGGGTAACTGAGCATAAAAAGTATATTCGCCTCTACCTACAACACCTTCAGATGAAATACCCTCGGCAATGGCTTTAAAACTGGAAATCTCATCGGAATTGTAAAAAGATATTTGGGCTTTTCCGTTTTTATCGGTTTTAATAGAAGGATTCCAGTAAACAGTCGGTCTAAAATCGGTTCTATCTTCAACGATTTGTGTTTTTTCATAATCTGGACTATAAAACTGTCTGGCACGGTAATAATAAGCTTGTTGTTTATTGTATGCCATTGTTTGTATTCGCCTATTTGAAAAATGCAATAATGTCCTTCAGGGAAACCTGTAGCCCCACTTCCACCTAATAGATTAAAACTAATAGGCACAGTATACCACACAGCTACGCTTTTACCTCTTTGTTGGCCAGGTTTCCACTTGGGTAATGAACGAACCACCCTCATAGCTTCATTATCTAAAATAGGATCTACTCCCCTTGCCATTGATACTTTTTCGACCTCTCCTTTTTCGGTAACAACAAAACGTACATAAACTTTTCCTTCAATGCAATATTCTCTTGCTATTTCAGGATAGGTAACATTAGCGGCGATATATTTTCTAAGATTGAGTTCTCCTCCAGGGAATTCAGGCATCTTTTCAACAATTATAAATATAGCTTCTTCCTCTACCTCTTCTTCTTTAATAGATATGAAATTAATACTTTCATTCTCATCGACTTCACTATTAAATTCTAAAACATTTTCTTCAATCGCTACAGCATCATCAACAATATTAAGCACTTCAATATTTTTAGGACTTGGTAGTAATTCTCTGTTATTCTTAGACTTACTATTCAATCCCTCTGTTTTTTTATAAGACAGTTGTTTTGCAAGCTTACCAATTTGCTTGTCATCCATCACGTTTTCAGAAACTATCTGATTTTCATTTGAATTCTGAGATTCCAATACAATTTTACCAATACTGTTAGAACTAATTTTAACCTGCTTTATTTTGTAAAGATCGTGCGTAATATTAATCAGATTATGCTCCTTTAGTTTTGGAATAGTAAAAGTTCCGTAGCTATTTGTGCGTGTTTTAACTGGCGCTCCCAAATAGGTTATCAGGGCATTATTTACAGGCGAGCCATTCTTATCTACTATTGTTCCACCTAAATAATCAGGCAGTACAAAATAATTACAATAATCATTTACTATTACATCCGTTTTGTATCCTTTTAAATCTAACGACCTAAAAGTTAATCCATTATCAAGTTTCAAATTATCAAACACAAAAAATCCATCATTATCTGTAAATACCGAATCGTTCGTTTCAACAACCAATACTTTATGATTTTTGAAAGGTCTTCCTCCATGATCTACTAATCTTCCTTTTATCTGCGCTTTTTCAGCCGCGTATTTCACTTCGGAACTATAATTCCAAACAAATTTTCGCCAGCCCTGTGTCATTAATAAATAATCAAGTGCCTGATCTGCTTTTGGTTCATTCGTTTTAAAATAAAACTGAGGTTCCTCGATTTTTCCCTTCACCTGGGAACTCAACAACAAATAAGATAAAATATGATTTTGTTTATCATCGGCAAAAGTTATCATATTGTTGTTTACCACTGAAAGAGCGAGATCTGATGAAACAGTATTTCCCTGATAATCAGTAGTTTTTATATCCATTATCACTTGCTCTCGTGGCAGATATTTTTCCTTGTTTGTAGTAATACTCACATTCATTGTGCGATCTTTGTTCACAAAAACCAGGCGTTCGCACTGCTCTGTATTACTTTTATCATAAAGCGTGATTTGCAAAATCCCGGCAGGCATATCTTCAGTTGAAATTTCAAGGGTGTTAATCCCTTCTTTGGCTTTTACCATTTTGCTAAAATAAATTTTACCTTCTATTTGAGCTTTAAGGTATATTTTTGATTTTACGGGTGTAAAAAATGAAGCCTTTAGTCTATGATCATCAATTTTTGATACTGATAATGTGTAAGTTGAACTATCTGCACCAGGCAGTTCAAACCTTGCTTTCAGACTATTTGGCTTATCAATAATTGCATGGTATTTTGTTCCATTCAAAGGCTTGAGGTTAAATGCTCCCATTCCATCATGGAAACTTTTAAAACTGGTTATCAATTGATTTTCTTCGTCCAAAATGCGTCCTTCAATGTCCGATGGATTTCCATAACTATCAAGGGCTTTAAATGCAATCCTTGAATTAACTCCTACCATCAGATTTCCACCTTCCGGAAAAAAGCTTAAGCTAATACCTTTCAGTGTAATAGGGATAGTTCGTGAAATAGATTCCATCCTTTCCTGGTAATCAATGGTTACGTTTAAGGTTCCATCCGGTGAATCAAGTTTTCCGGGCAAGGTAAAGTTAATCAGCGCCTTTCCTTCTTTATCCGTTATAATTGAATTCTTTTTATAAGATTTTCCATTCAGCAATACTTCAAATTTCAGTTTTTGGTTGCTTAATGGCTCATTTTCAAGCGTTTTGATATCCAACTCAGCGGTAGCTTCCTGCCCTGCACCATATC
>JARGGF010000046.1 GCA_029210905.1 Bacteroidales bacterium
ACCAGACAGTTTAATTAGTACCTATAAGAAAACTCTAATTTTCCCGTCATTGCGAGGAACGAAGCAATCTTATTAACACAGGTAATCAACTAATTGAGATTACTTCTCCGCCGGCGCATCGTAATGACGTACGTGAGAGTTTTCTTAGTGACACAATTTAACAAATCTACCTGTTTCTAATGCATATGCCCTTTGTGTTCATCCTTTTTTCCGGTTGATGAGGTACGCTCATACTGGCAGCAGCCTGGCAAAGCGTTATAAGCTTTATCGCTGGCCTTGTGCATTTCAGTATCGTACCCTGCCATAGCAATGGCCATTTGCACTTTATGCGCGTCTGTTTTTGATGATTCAAAACTAAGTTCAATCATTTTAGTTTCTGAGTTCCAGTCTGCTTTTGAGACTCCATCAACTGCCATTGCGGCTTTTTCAATACGGTTTTTGCACATGTCGCAATTACCTGATACCTTGAACTTATCTGTTTTGCTTTGCGCAAAAACTGCTGTTGCGCCAATAAGCAACATAACTACTAAATTTACTAATCTTGTTTTCATTTTTACTAAATTAAATGTGAATAATTAAAAATATAAATTACTAAACTTGTTATTTCTTATCGCAACATGAACCACTGCCTGTGTTCATTTGTGAACGGGTACATCCTGAATACTCATGACCTTCGTGTCCTTTTGTTTTTGTTTTTGTGCCCGAACGATCGTATCTACAACATCCTTGCAGTTTATTATAATCCTCATCTTCGGCTTTGTGCATTTCGGTATCGTGCCCAACTTTAGCAATTGCCATCTGAATTTTATGCGCATTCGTTTTCTTTTCATCAAACATAACAACCATTACTTTAGTTTTCGGGCTCCACGTTGCATTAGAAACCCCTTCAACGGCTAAGGCAGCTTTTTCAATCCTGGTTTTGCACATATCGCAATTGCCGGCTACTTTGAACTTGTCAATTTTAACTCCTGCAAATAATGTGAATGTGCTAACAATAAACATTATTGCAACTAAACTAAATACTTTCATCTTTTTCATTGTTTGTAAATATTAAATTAAACGATTATTACTTTTTATTTAATTTCCATTAATTAATTGAATATATTGATGGTATGTTTTATTGGACTCAAAGAACAATGCTTGTCTCTGATATTTTGGATTTAACCTTATTACAGCATCAGACTTATTAATTTGTTTCTTCGTTAAAGGATCCAGTGCAAACTGCACATTTCCAGTATTGTTGGTTAATTTTGCAATACACATATTACAACATCCCCAATAAGTTTTTCCATTTACAAAAATTGGTTTGATGGCTTTGTTTTTCACCTCTCCACTCACCATGCATACCATGCTGTCCGGAATTTCTTTACCAATGAATGCTTTATAGGCATTTTCTTTGTCAATACGTAAGCCAATTAACTGACTATAGAAAATAATAATAATTGCAGCAAGGATAAGACCTATAGCTATCAATGTTTTCTTCTCACTGCCACTCCAGAACGGATTTGGTCCTTTGAATTTCTTCCGATAAGGATTCCTTTTTTTCATTATTAGCTCTCCTCTTTTTTACTGATTAATCTATAATAACAGCCTATCCAGATTGTAATGTCGTGTATTTCTAATGTCTTCTTTTCAATATCAAACAGTTACTTCTATACGGAGTTATTTGCGCAACCACAATCAATAATCCAATTTCCTAAATAGGCAGTCTAAACCATAAAAACAACATTCATTGCCAAAATAATAATGATTGATTTTATTTCAATGGCTTTCAATTTCGTTCCCCTTACAATTAGCCAAAATGATAAAACCACAAATATGCTGGTAAATATACAGCCTAGTATTACATGAACACTCGTTATTTCGCGGATTGCATCAGTATTGGCGATTTACTTCCGGCAACCTTGTTAGTAGTGCTATAATTGATGTTGTTTTAGCCAGATAGAGGTTCCAATTGAATACCTCAATAAATATCACACCCTCTCTTCGGATTACAAGTGCCAAAAAAGCAAATAGTAAGGAACTGATTAATAAAACTACCGGGAAATGGGCTAAAATCTGATGCATTGATCCCAAGGTTATGATTTTGTTAAATTGTTCTGTGCCATGCTCCGTTTAAAGACGGTTAACCACTTTTGTAAGTTTTTCTTTAATTTCATATGCAATCCAGACCAGGGCTTCGTTCTTAACAGCCTTCATTGAAGCCATGGGGTTAACAGCCGCTACTTCAATCTTCCCCTCTGCAAGTTCCTGTATAATCACATTGCAAGGCAACATTGTACCAATTTTATCTTCAGCATGAAGAGCCTTGTATGCATAGATTGGATTGCAAGCTCCTAATATTTTATACTTTCTGAAATCAACATTTAATTTCTCTTTCAATTTATCATGAAGGTCAATTTCAGAAATTACACCAAAACCCTCAGTTTTAAGACCTGCTGTTACCTTTGCAACAGCTTCTGCAAAACCGATATCAATTTTTTTACCGATATAATATTCCATTTTTCAATTTTTATGTTTAAAAAAGCCTTGTTACAATCTTGTATACAAAAAATGATTCCTATTTAAAATGAATAAATAAGTGTTTCATCCTTTCCATTAAAATGTTTACCCAGGTGCTTATAAATTAAAAGTTTTTTTTGCCCTTGAGAATCAATTATTTCCATTTCATTACTATCATGAACTTTAAGGAGTTGTTCTCCAGATTCGTTGATAATATTTAGTGTGAACCTTACTATAACGTTGTCTTTTTCAGTATCTTCTATGTTATCTGAAATATGATAGACAACGCAGGAATACACTAATTCGACTTCGTCATCTTTATTAAAAGCATGTTGGGAAATATGTTTTATTTCGTCCAAAAGGTGATCCTTCGGCAGGGGTAATTTAATAGTACGCCAGATAGTGTTGTCTAAGTTATAAATAAAAACCTTTTGTTCTTTTTGATTATATTTTACATATTTGAACGAACCATCATCTAATTGAATGGTTTTATACCTTGCGTCAATTGTACCCTCGTATTTTAATTGGGCATGTAACTGACTTGATATTAAGAAAATTAATCCGAGTATTATTACATGTGTTTTCATTTCAGTTATTTTTAGGTTAAAGTTCATCACTACTAATCATTAAGAAATTAGATACATCGCAACGTATAATTTGACATATATGCTTTGGAATTGTTTTGGGTTTAAGTGTTTCAATATGGTTTAAAGGTTTCAATGTTATAATAACCAAAAACATATACACCAAAAACTAATTTCTTTTTCTCTATTTTAGATAATTAAAAGAATGGATGGGGGAGTAGCAATTCTCCCCACTAGTCATCAATTTAATTACAAAGGTCTGACTCCAGGTATTAACAGCAAATAAAAAGAGTAACTATCATCCATCTTTATTAAAAGCATAATTTAATGTTGGTGCCCGCTATGATCATCTTCTACCTTTTCCAGTGCCATTCCACATTTTGAGCATTTATCTCCTTCTTTGCCAGTTATTTCGGGATGCATTGGGCAGGCATAAACTGCTGCTGTTTGTTCGGTTTTTTTGTTTTCATCCATTGATTTGTCGCTCATGTGCTCATGTTCTGTTGAGTCCATCTGCTCATGTTCCTTTTGATTCTCCGGATTTCCACAACTGGTAAAAAAAGCAGCACCAATTAAAAATAGGGTGGCAACTCCAAATGTTACTAATTTTCTTTTCATGATTTTTTATTTTTAAATATTAGTATAAAAATTAATGATTATTTAATTTCTTTAGTAACTTCTCCGCAAGTAAGCATGGAACTCCCAAAGTAGGGGTTTCTTATTTCCTTCTCCAAACTCAGCCAGTCAGCCCCTTTGTTGTTATCGGCCATGGGGCAATGTTGCACATAGATTGTTTTGCCAAGAGGTGTAAATGTGTTGGTCATTTCAATCATCATAACAGAAACCGATTGAAAGGCTTTTCGAAGTTGCTCTATGTCTGAAAAATGATGCACATGTTCCAGATTTTTACCTAAGCTGCCCTGAAAATCCATCCAAACCATGTGAGCCTCATCTTTAAAAAGCCCCATATCCACCTTTTCCAATGCAGATTTCATGCCTACTGCGTTTTTTTGAGCATCTGCGAAGTTATCATTTGCCAGGGACACTTTCCAGTTTAAGTAGGTGTTATAAAGTGGCTGCAAGGCCTCCTTGGCTTGGTTATTAAGCGATAAGGGCATTGACGATAATGCCTTTGGTTTTACCTCATTTTCTTCTTTTGATTCAGTTTTCTCCGTGTTCATTCCTCCATGATTATGACCTGTCATTACCTGTCCACCTTCGGGGCTCATCATGCTGGGTTTTCCGGCTAATTGGGCTGCAGCATCAATGCTAAAGGTGCCGTTTACGGCAATTTCTTCGCCTTCCTGCAACCCTTCTTCCACCACATAACTATCTCCAAGGGCCGGCCCAAGGGTTACTTCCCGTAATAGAAAACTAACACCCTTGCTGTTGGCTGACTTTACATAAACCACCGATCTTTTTCCCGTCCACATAACCGCAGTTTTTGGCACGACAATATTTTTCGAATTACCTGGCAGCTTTGCCTCAACTGTGCCCGAAACGAACATTTCGGGTTTCAACTTTTGGTTGCTGTTAAAGGACTCAATACGTGCCTTTGCTACCCTTGTTTTTGGGTCTATAACCGGATCAAGGAAGGAAATGTTGCCTTTGAACACCTCGCCTGGCAGCGATGCAACGGTGAATGAAACCATATCACCTTTTTTAATCCATGGAATATCAGATTCGTATACATCAAAAAGTATCCAAACCCTTGATAGATCTGCAATTTCGTAGACAGTTTCACCTTTTCTTACATAATCCCCTAAGCTTACTTTTTTTTGTGTAACATATCCCGAAACATCGGCCAAAATGGGAAATTGTTCCTGCGGGGTTCCTTTTTCAATGATTTGTTCTATCTGCTTTTCACTCAGTTTCCAGTTTTTCAACTTTTCTTTGGCCGATTTAAATAATTGCGGCTGCGACTCAGCTATTTTTTGAGCCTCAAAAAGTTCTTCCTGTGCAGTGACTAACTCAGGTGAGTAGATATAAGCAATTATTTGTCCTTTGCGTACAAATTCGCCGGTAAAATTCACAGTAAGTTTCTCAATCCGCCCGGGTAAATGGGTTGATTGAGAATAAACCAATCGCTCATCTGCCTGTACTTTCCCGTTAAGGCGGACTAGCTTAACCGGATTCATTTTTCCCACCAATGATGTACTCACATTGGCGAGTAACATAGCCGTGGGAGACATACTTATAGCATTGGGGTCAATATCAGCATTTTGTTCATCCTCCAAAGGGATTAGGTCCATCCCACAAATTGGGCAGTCGCCCGGCTCGCTTTGGCGTATTTGCGGGTGCATGGAGCAAGTCCAAACTGTCTCTCCATTTATTTCTGTTTTAACGTGTTCGTGGTCATCGTGAGAATCACTTTTGTTCCCTCCAAATAAAAACCATCCTGCCAGCAAGCCAACAACAAGTGTTGCTGCGGCAATAATTATTGTTTTTTTATCTATTGATTTCATTTTAATACGATTTTGATGTTAAGTAATTGATTTTTTCCACGGCAATATGGTATTGAACCAATGCAGTTGAGTTCATCTTCTGATATTTCAGCAATTGTTGCTGCATTCTAAGCACTTCCTCAAACTCTTTCCCTGAATTTCCATACGAAGTAAATAGCAGGTTTAACGATTGTTGCGAAGTTTGTATTTGTTGTTGGTAAAGTAATATTAGCTGCAACTGCTGTTGAACATTAAACCAAGCCATTTCGTATTCAGAAAAGAGCGTATTCGTAACTTCTTGCTTTTGGAGTGTGTAACTTTCCTGCAGTAATCGGGCTTCTTTCACCGATGCCTTGTACTTCGCCCGAAAGATTGGAATACTAAAGCTTACCATTGGCATAAAAACATTTTTGCCGTTATCTGGCATGGAAATATCAGTGCGTTCACCAACCAAAACATAATCCAATCCTACACCCAGTTTGGGCATTCCTTGCTTTTGTGCTGCAATCTCTGCTGCTTCACTTGACTGTATTTTTAAATCCAGTGCTTTTAATTTTGGATTGGCAGCAATCAGTGAATCTTTTCTGTAATCATCTGAAAGAATTTCAGCTTTTAAACTGTCGCTGCTTTGCACCGGTTCATTTTCAGGCCGGTTCAAAAGCTTGTTGAAAGTAGTCAGCAATGGTTTTTCCTTTTCTCTGAGAATACTCAAATTGGTTTGTGCATCTTTCAGCATGATATCCACACGAAGTACATCCACCATTGTTCCTGTTCCATTCTTAAACTTCTGATTCGCAATGGTTTTATAGGATTCCAATATGCTGATATTTTCCAGTTCAATGCGAACAAAATCTTTTAACTCGTACAAGGGATAGTAAGCAGAAGCCACCTGAAAATAAAGTTTATTACGGGCATCAATAAAGCTTTGAAACTTTGCTTCGGCCATTAAGGCAGCTACATTGCCTTGTGCTTTTAAAGTACCAAACCACGGGAACATTTGCGTTAGCGAGAACTTTACCTGTTGAGGACCAACCCTTGTTTCCACCGGAGAGATAAAATATCCGAAAGAAAAAGTTGGGTCGGGCAGGGTATTTACCTGCGGCACTTTCTGTAAAGCTGCTTCGTATTCTTTATAAATAGCCTGTAAACCCGGATTGTTTTCGGCAGCTATTTTAAAATAATCGTCCAGTGTTTGTGCAAAGCTTAAGCTACTAAACAAAAGCGTTGCTATAAGTATTGCTATATATCGGTTCATGATTTCGATTTTTTAAGTTTATACTCTTCACGCATGCAGTAAAGCGTGGGAACAATGTAGTAGGTAATGGCAGCCACAATCATACCGCCAAAAGCAGGGATAGCCATCGGCACCATTATATCCGCACCCCTGCCTGTTGATGTAAGCACCGGAAGCAAAGCAATGATGGTAGTTGTGGTGGTCATTACAGCAGGTCTTATTCTTCGCTCACCTGCTTCCACAACGGCAGCCCGTATTTCCTTTATAGTTTTAGTTCGGTTACGTTCAAAACTTTGGTCGAGATAGGTTCCCATCAATACCCCATCATCGGTTGCCAAACCGAATAGGGCAATAAAACCTACCCAAACAGCAACACTCAAATTGACGGTACTCATCTGAAAAAGTTCCCTGATATTAGTGCCAAAAACGGAGAAATTGGCAAACCAGCCTTGCCCGTATAGCCAGAGCATGATAAAACCACCACTGAATGCCATCGCCACCCCAGTAAAAATCATGAGTGAAGTGGTTACAGATTTGAATTGAAAGTAGAGTATCAGGAAGATGATTAAAAACACCAGCGGAACAATTATGCTCAAGCGTTTTTCAGCACGTACCTGATTTTCATAACTTCCGGAAAACTTGTAATTTACTCCCGCGGGAACAATTAATTCACCTGCATCAATTTTTTGCTGAATCATTTCCTGTGCATCGTTCACCACATCAACCTCGGCAAAGCCCTCTTTTTTATCAAACAGTACATAACCTACCAGAAAGGTATTCTCACTTTTTATAGCCTGCGGACCACGTACGTATTCAATATCAATCAATTGCTTTAACGGAATTTGGGCCCCAGTAGGTGTTGGAATCAGAATATTTCCCAACGATTCGGTGTCGTCCCGTAACTCTCGCGGATAACGTACCCTGATGGGAAAGCGCTCACGTCCTTCAACCGTTGATGAAATTTTCATACCCCCGATTGCTGTTTCTATGGTCTGTTGCACGTCTTCCACGTTCAATCCATATCGCGAAATTTCATCACGGTTGATGTTCAAGTGTATATATGGCTTCCCTACAATACGGTCGGCAAAGGCAGCCTCGGCTTTTACTGAGGGTACTTGTTTTAGAATACCTTCCAGTTTCAAACCAAACTCTTCGATGGTTTGAAGGTCGGGGCCATAAACTTTAATTCCCATTGGAGCCCTCATTCCTGTTTGCAACATGACCAATCGGGTTTCGATGGGTTGCAATTTCGGGGCAGAAGTAACTCCCGGTATTTTAGTAACCGCAACTATCTCTTTCCAAATATCGTCGGATGATTTTATATGTTCACGCCAGTTTCTAAAATAGTTTCCCTTTTCATCCGGAACTAGTTCATCTACCGAAATGTTTTTTGTCAGCAATTCTTCATTACTAAAGGCCTCTCCATTTTTCGTAACAAATCGACCATCGCTGTCAGTTTTAAAGCGTTTACGATGCCCTTTGCCATCGAGTGCATATTCTGGTTTATAATTGATAACATTTTCGTACATGGAAATCGGTGCAGGGTCAAGCGCCGATTCCACCCTGCCTAATTTCCCCACACTAAGCTCCACTTCAGGTATGTTTGTCAACAGCATATCTAACTGTCCAACAACTTTTCTGTTGTATTCAACGCCTGAGTGCGGCATTGAAGTAGGCATAAGCAAAAAACTGCCTTCATCAAGTGAGGGCATAAATTCTTTACCCATTCCAGGAAATGAATGGTTAAGTCCTGACCAAACAGCAGTGGTGCGAATGTTCCAACCCATTTTGTCAGCTCCTTTTGCCATAAATCCAAAAATGTTTGAGAAACCCATCCATATATTTACAGCCAGTAATATCACAAAAAAAGGAATCAGAAGAAATTTAACTTTATTATTCAAACACCATCGCAAAATCCTTCTGTATGAAAACTGCAATAAGGTAAATGCGCCTAAAATAAAGCCAACCAGCAAAGCAACAAACACAAAGTTAAGAAGCACACTTTTCCCAGCTCCCAAAGGCAACCAGTACTTTGCCAAAAGCCAGACAACACCAACTACTACTATAATCAATTCAATATTATCTAAGGTTTTGCCGAAAAGTGGTTTTCTAAACAGTTTTTTGTCTCTAATTAATGGCTTAATAAAGGGAATACCTCCAAATAAAATCAACAAAATACCTGCCCATGCAACATTGCTGAATAGACCAATAAAACCAACCGCAATAAGCAGCATATTCACCCACTTGTTATGGCGTGGATTTTTAATTTTAAAACCAAAAAACCAGTGAGCCAGCGTAGGTAAAATGATAAGCGAAACTATAAGTGCCGCTACCAAAGCAAAGGTTTTAGTAAATGCCAACGGGCCGAATAATTTTCCCTCGGCAGCCTGCATGGTAAAAACAGGGATAAAACTTACGATGGTGGTAGAAACGGCAGTAAGAATAGCCGAACTAACCTCCGCCGAACCATTGTATATAGTAGTTATCAGCTTTTGCCCAGGCGGTGCTTCATCAACGTGCTTGACGATATTCTCGGAAAGAATTATGCCCAAATCGACCATGGTACCAATGGCAATGGCAATTCCGGAAAGAGCAACTATGTTGGCATCAACACCAAAATAACGCATGGCGATAAAAACCATGAGTACGGCAATAGGCAATAAGCTTGATATTAAAAAGGATGCCCTCAGATTATAAATCATTACGATGATGACCAATATAGTTATGAGAATTTGAAGAGAGAGGGCTTCTTCCAATGTGCCAAGAGTCTCATAAATCAATTCCGAGCGGTCGTAAAACGGGACAATGGTCAATTGACTTTCTACACCATTTGCCAAGGTTTTTTTCGGCAAACCGGGAGAAATCTCCGTGATTTTTTCTTTTACATTGTTAATCACCTGCAAGGGGTTAGCTCCGTACCGTGCTACCACCACACCGCCTACTACTTCTGCACCGTCTTTGTCCAGTGCACCCCGGCGGGTTGCTGGGCCAAGTGTAACTACACCTATATCTTTAATCCGAATGGGAACGTTATTCTGAACAGCCACCACGGCTTTTTCTATATCTTCGGTCTTTTTCACATAACCTAAACCACGTACAAGATATTCGGCCTGATTTATCTCGATGGTTTTAGCCCCAACATCGCGGTTCGATTTCTGAACTGCCTGCATTACCTTGTGTAGAGGAATGTTGTAGGCTTTCAAGGCATCAGGGTTTACATCTATTTGATATTCCTGAACATAGCCCCCAATTGAGGCTACTTCTGAAACGCCTTCTGTTGCATTTAATCCGTATTTTACATAAAAATCCTGAACGGTGCGAATTTCATGTAAATCCCAACCACCTGTCGGATTTCCATCTTTATCACGCCCCTCAAGCGTGTACCAATACACCTGCCCCAAAGCTGTGGCATCGGGACCTAATGTGGGCTGTACACCCTCGGGCAACAGTCCTGAGGGGAGCGAACTTAACTTTTCCAATATCCGTGAGCGAGACCAATAAAATTCTATATCTTCATTAAAAATGATGTAGATACTGGAAAAACCAAAAATAGATGAACTACGAATGGTTTTTACTCCGGGAATTCCTAAAAGATAGGTTGTTAAGGGATAAGATATCTGGTCTTCAATATCTTGTGGCGACCGTCCGTTCCATGGAGAAAAAACTATCTGTTGATTTTCGCCAATATCGGGTATGGCATCCACCGGAACAGGGTCTGATGGTAAGCCACCAACTTGCCAACCAAAGGGAGCGGTAACAATGCCCCATGCGACAAATCCGGTTAGAACAAGTAATGTTACCAACTTGTTCTCTAAGAAATATTTGATTATTTTATTTAGCATGATACAATGATTTTAACATGAAAAATTGACTTTTAACGCAATATACGACAACCACACTACAAATTGTAATATGGAATCAATAGTTCATGAGAAAATCAAATTAAGAAAGTTTGAAAAAACACCTGAATGTCTTTTTCAAGAGGAGGGGAATTATATTCTGTATAAAACTGATGAGTTGCCTTTGGAAGTAAATCCAGGTTCAACGAAGTATAAAGAAATGCAACTGCAAAATCAACATTGAAAACTGTTTGAGTAGCGTCTTTTACAAATTCATCTGTACTATCGATAGTTTGAAATTCATTTTGGCAGCAAGGAATGTTATTAAAACGAACCTGGTTATTATTAGAATGTTCAGAATCATCACATGGTTCTTCCATATCCACCAAGACACATCCCAAATGCGTTTCTCCCAATATTATCTTTGTTTCTACGGCTTCACCACCGCAAAAGTGTGTACCCATGGTCAAGTTCAGATGGCTTGCCAAGAGAATAAAAGATAATAATATGGAAAAAACTTTTTTCATTGATTAATAAACGCCAAATTTATAAAAAAATTTCATAAACAAAGCAAATTTCCCTGCACGTTAAGTATGTTGTCTATGTTAAATTACAGACTATGAGGTACATATATTATAAAGATTAACAAACATTAACTTGATGTACCTGCTACTATCTGATAATCTGTCAAATCTGGCTTCATTATCTCCTGTGTTGGCACTGTAAGGTTATCAATTATAAAACAAAAAACAGCTCCGTTATTTTTTCAAAGTATCAAACATGGCTTGTCTTCCTCTATCCATCAAGACAGGCATCAAAAGTGGAAACCAAAACAATATACAGTTCTTGCTTATTTTTTGGAGACCAGACTCACTTCATTTATAAATTTCACACACCGGATGAAAAGCAAACCACGAAAATGCGAAATGATTACCGTGAGTTTTAGGCCTAAGCTCTTTCCCTTTATGTTGTCCCTGAGTGCATTTGCCAGCAATGCTCCATACAGATTTGGTTTCATTATCGATGAATCCATTTTGGGTCTTTTTAAAGCTAAGTAACTTCCCGTCAATCAATGGGCTAAAAACAGTTACGGAGCCAGTTTGTTTTGATTTGCTGATATCTTTTTCATCGAGGACCGAAACCGTTTTTGACGCAAAAAATAAGACAATGGGTTCATTTTCAAACACATCATTAATTACTTGTTTTTGGCTGATAACAGACATAGGATATATTTTATATTTCCCTTTTACTTTCACATCAATAATACGTTCCATTGCAGGAAGGCGAGGATCAACTTCTCCTTTAAAAAGTCGAGGTTGCTTGTTATCCGGGTTATCGTAGCTTGTGTAAGGATTTGTGCCATATTTGTTGGAATGTCCGGTTTCGGTTGACAAAACCAGGCCTTGGGGATAGTTTTCAAAAAAATCGTTCAAGGATAGAAGCATTGAATTTAAAAATGCTAATTGCGCCCCACTCAATTTACCTACCAAAGCTTCGCCTGTAAATTGCTGCCACCAACTTTCGGTCTGCCTATCCCACATTACCAAATCGCTGTTGCGCAACATCCCTGAAACACCAAAATCCAACAGGTAATTCGCTCCCTCAAATTCGAGCCTGCGATCAAACACTATGGCTGCGTTACAAAGTGGGCAGTATGTTGCTGAAATGGGAAGTCCTCCCAGTGTGTCGTTAACAATCTCATGGTACATCAATACGCTGAGCGGGTAGGCTTTTGCTTCACCGTTTATTGCGATAGCAATAACAGGCTCATGCTCAAAATATGATTGCATGGCTTTTTCTTTGTTCCAGAAACGTGGTGTGTCAATTGGTGGAATGCCATCAGGCTGCATCAGGGCAGTAAATTCATTTAGTGCAACAATGTGCCTGGCCGTATCTGTTTTCCA